>NZ_JBEXHY010000059.1:0-33037 GCF_040608295.1 Micromonospora sp. NPDC005197
CTCCGGCCAGGGCTGCGGCCGCGCGGCCGCAGACCGCCACCGGACCGACGAGCGTGAACACGTCCGGCACCCGGGCGAGATCCACGTGCAGCCGCCACGGCCCACTGCGTCCCAGCACCAGCGGCAGCACCGCCGGCGGCGCCACCTCCCCCGGACCCAACCAGGCGTACGGCGGCGCGCCGCGCCCGGCCGCCACGCCGACCAGCCGGACCCGGGCCGGGCCGACGTCGGTGTCCAGGTCGGCGGTGAGGTACGGCGCCTCGTCCCCGGCCGGCAGCGGCGGGCGCGGCACATCCGTCGAGGCCTCCATCCGGGCCGGCGTGCCGGCCGGACGCGCCACGTCCGCCTCCGCCGGCGTGGCGCGCCGCTCGTTGTCGCAGGCCTGGACGACCCGTCCGCCCACCGATCGTCCGGTCCCAGCGGTCGCGGCGGAGGGCCCAGGCGACTCGGCTACGGAGGCCGGCCGGGTTCGCGTGGCCACGGACGACGCCTCCACCGGGGACGGCTGCGGCGCCTCGTTCGCCGGGCCGGACGCCGTCGTGTCGTCCTGAAGGAATGAGGTGGCTGCTCCGTCCGTCGAGGACGGCGCGTTCGCGGGAAGCCCGTCCGGTGTCGCGGGCATGTCCGTGGCCGGCGCGGCAAGCGGCGCCCTCGCGGCGTCGGCGGGAGCGGGCGTGTGGTGCCGCTCAGGCGGCCACGGACCGTCGTCGCCGGCCACCGGCAGGCCACGACCGGAGCGGCCCGGTCGCAGCAGCACGATCGCCGCCACCGCGAGCAGCACCGACAGGACGCCCGCGCCGACCCGGATCACCAGCGGGTCGAGGCCGGCCGGGGTCGTGGGTTCCTGCCGCCGGGGCGCGGCGACCTCCGTGGTGGCCGGAGGCCGGGCGGGCGCGGACGGCGGCACACTGCTCGGCGCGGCCGTGATACGGGGCGGCGCGGCCGTGGTGGGCGCCGGGGCGGACCGCTGGGCGGGCGGCGTCCTGGTCACCGGCGGGGTGGGGCGGGCCCGGGGCCGGGGCAGCGGGCCGATGCGTACCCCCTGGCCCTTGGCGTCCGGGGGCAGGACGAGCACCCAGCCCGGGTTGAGCACCAGGCCGTCGGTGAACGTCTCACCATCCGGCTGGGCCCGACCGGTGTTGAGGTCAACGATCTCCCGGTACCGGTTGCCGTTGCCGAGCGTACGCAACGCTATGGCATAAAGGTATTCCCGTTGCCCGTCGACCGGCGGGCCGACCACGTAGTACCGACCGGTCTCCGTCGGCGCGGCATGCGCCGGACCGGTCGGCACCAGCCAGATCCCGACCAGCACCAGCACCGCCTGAACGGCCCACCGCATCCGCACCCGTCGCCCTCCCTCTCCACCGACACCTCATCCTGCCGTCCCGGCTCACTACGGACCTGGCCGCCGGCGGTTCAACGGTGATCGCGCCCGGGCCGGCGGGCCGCCGTCACGGGGAGGTAGAGAAGCAGGTATCAACCCGAGCCAGCGACTGTTCACCGTCTGGCCCACGATCCTCGACCGTCTTCTCCCCGGAGCCCGGCACGTCCCAGGACCAGGTAAGGACAGGTCTTTCCGGCGCGACGAGGCGGACCTCGACAAGGCGCTGCTGCCCAAGCGGCCGGATGTGGCGCTCTGGCCAGGCCGGGAGTGGTTGCGCGGCCTGAGTCGGTGGTTGGACGCGTACGCCCCGCGCCCCAGCCTCTGCGATCGACTCATCTTGTGTCTGGGCTCCATGAGGCTGACTTTCACTCCCGCCGGGGCAGTCCAGCAGCGGTTTCGGGCACGGTGACATCCGGCGCGCTGGACACAGACGAGATCAGCGATGATGACAGGGCGGGCAGGTTCGCTTCGGACGATCAACAAGGCGTAGAGGAAGATCGAGGATCATCCGAGCTGTCATGCCAACCCCATCAAGCCGGACACGCCGCGACTTTGCCGGGGCCCTGGGTCCTACTTCGACCGCTTGCGGCGTCCGGGCCCACCGCGGTGATCCGGCGAACACGGCGGTGCCCACTGCGGCAGCGTCGACGTGGATGTGGACGCGGCCGGCCGTGCGAGTGTCACCCTCCTTCGCATGACACGACTGTAGGCGTCGAACAGGGTCGACCACAGACCCCAGGCCGTCGTCCGGGTCGACCACTGCACCCGGCTGGTGGCAATGCACACTGGAGTTATGTTGACATTCGTGGCGGCCATTGCGGCGTTCGCTGGCGGCGCGATAGCCGGCGTCATCGCCGACGCCGTGGTGGACAAAGCCCATCGCATGAGACGCTACGTGGCCGCGTTGATCGTGGCTCTCGTTGTCTTCGGCGGTATCCAGGCGGTAGCGCAGCTTCGGTCCCAACCGGATGCCGGCACTCCCCCCCAGGACGCGGGTCGGGCGATCCCACGGGGATCGACCACCCCACCTGCCAGCGCGACATCGACGCAGGCGACGCCATCTACGCCGGCGACCACGGAACCACCTCCGGTGATGGCGACCTCCCTGCTCGACTTGCCCGCCGTCGACGGAGACACCAACAGCAGCATCGACCTCGACGAGCCCGGCACGGTGGAAATCAACGGCACGGCGTACGGCCACGCACTCATCTATCAATGCTCGCTCTACTGCGACGGATCTTCTCCGCAAGTACGCGAGTGACTCTGGGTAAGAAATTCAGCCGATTCAGAACCACGGCGGCCGTCCTGGACACCAGCACCGGCAAGTACCGAATCGACATCACGCTGGACCGGCACCCGCCCAAGACGTATACCATCACGCCCGGGAACCCCGCATCGATCAACATCAGCGTGGCCGGCATCTCGCGATTGCGGATCCAGTTGTACGCCCCGGGAAAACTAAAAAGCCCGTTACAGGCGGGCGTCGACGTCGCTGGCGGCAATAACGGCGGCGGTCTGCCCGGCATCGGCCTCGGCGACCCGATTCTGCTCCCCTGAGCGCACCTACCGGGTACCCGGCGGCCCGACGTTCCGGCCCCCGTGGGCGAGCAGACCTGGTAGGCCCCTCAGCGCACGCTCGTGGCCGACGAGACGCATTACCCTCTGGGTCGTATCCCGGCGCTATGGCTACCTCTCGGGGGTCTCCCAGACCGTCACGTCGGCCAGATACGTGCCGCTCGCCCGGTCGAACTTCTTGACGGCGAGGTAGGCGAGTCGATCCGCCGCCGTCCTGACGCAGAAGCGGCTGTCGTCGGCGATCGGGAGCGTTTCGGTCCCCTGCGTGGAGATGAGGTCGGCGCACTGCTGGCGGGTGGGCCGCGGCGCTTCCTGCCAGGCGGCGATGCTGGGCTTCGTGGTAAAAAAGCCGCCGTTGAGGCCGTAGAGCACGTTTTCCGAGGTGCCGTAGTTGACCCAGACGCTCGCCTTGTCGTTGCCGCTCAGCACCTGGGCCGGGACCGAGTCGAGGTCGACAAAGGTCATCCGCACCGGATGCGCCCAGCGAACCTTGTCCGTCGAGGAGAAAGGTGCCCCACCCGGATCGGAGGGAGCGGAGCTTCCGCTGACGGTTCCCGCTCTGGGACCGGCCGGCAAACCTGCCGACGGGCTAGCGGTGTCCACCTTGGGTGCCGAGGCATTATCCGGAGGGGTGACGAGGGCGAACACACCGGCGATGACGGCGGCCACGATGGTGAAAACACCAGTGATGACGGCCGGCAACACCCCTGCCCGGTGCCCCTGTCGCCCTCCAGGTGCCGGCACTGGTGGGACGGACGTTTCCCCTCGTGGTAACTTCCCCATGGATCCTCCGGTCTGGCCCGATCGACGGGCGTCAGTGTATCGACCAGGCGCCCCTCGTTGTCCGGCGAACCGGTGCGGCTCGCGGCGACCGTGCGGCCGAAACTCGCTTGCCGCGCACCGTAGGCTCCGGTTCGCCGCCGACGACCTCCTCCTCGTCGTCCACGGTGGTCGCGGACTGGGCGAGCGGATCCTGCGGGCGCACACCGAGGTCCAGAGCGTGGGCCCCACTCCCGATCCCGTCGCCTATCTGGCGATGCACGGCGCCGCCGTACGCTGGGGATCGCTCAACCGGCGGCTGATGACCGCCCGGGTCGCCCACGCACTGTCTGCCGAGCCCACCGAGCCGACCGTCAACCAGTGTCACGACCTGGCCGAAGCTGTAAAGACACACCGAGACGTGCTGCGGTTAGTACTCCAGCCGGGGTTGTTGACCTTGGCTGCGCTGCGGTTGGATGCGATGCGGGACTGAGGGCAGCCGCCGTCGATCATGGATGGTTGTGTGGACTGACCATGATGCAGCGAGAATTGATCAAAAACCGGGAGGACCGCGAGTCGCTGGCCGTGCTGTCCTGGTTCGACTGCAGCCACGACCTGCTCGACCTGGCCCTGCTGGAGGCCGGCGAACTGGAGCAGGCGCGCGCCGCCGTCGATCCGCTCGACGAAGCCACGATGGATTCGGGCCACCATGAAGTCGTCGTCGACCACCAGTACGTCGATCACCGGCTCGCCTCCAGCGCAGCCTCTTCGTGGGCAACCTGCTGCTGGTGTTGAACCTGCCGCTCGCGCCCGCGTGGGCGCGGCTGCTGCGGATCCCGCGACCGTACCTCTACGCCGGCATTCTCTTCTTCGCCTCGATGGGCGCGTACGCGGTCAACGCCCAGCCGTTCGACCTGTTCCTGCTGCTCACCCTCGGCCTACTCGGGTTCGGGATGCGCCGTTTCGGGCTGCCGATCCTGCCGCTGATCGTCGGGGTGATTCTCGGTCCACGTGCCGAGTTGCAGGGCCGGCGGGCGTTGCAGCTCTCCGGTGGCGAGCTGCACGGCCTGATCGGCGGCTGGGTCTCCTGGACCATCTACGCCACAATTCTGGTGGTAGTGCTCTGGCCGGTACTCCGCCGCTTCGTCGTGAGCGGAGTTCGGGGAAGGCTGATGCCGAGATGAGCGGCCGGGGCCGACCGTGGTCGGCCTGTCGCTGGGCTCCGCCTGTCTGATGCGCTTTCAACGCGGCACGGCCGAGAAACGCCGGGTGTACGAGGTGGAGCTGGCGCTACGGTCGGCGTACGTGCTGTGCGGGGCCGCCCGCTCCAACTGGCAGCACAGCATCCCGCCGGTGCCGGAGCTGCGGTACTCGGTCACCTTCCGGCAAGTTCGCCAGGGGGCAGGCAGAGGCAGGGGTGCCGAGGCCGGCGGCCTTCCCGGCGGAACCGGCCCGGGGTGACGGACAGCACCGCTAGCGTCGGGACCATGCCCGCCCGTCCGTCCCGCTGGTCGAGGCCGCTCCGGGTGCTGGAGGCGCCGTCGTACCTGCAGGCGTTCGTCCTCTCCGGCGCGGTCACGGTGCTGGTCACCCGCGCGTTCCTCCAGGCGGCCGGCTATCCGCAACTCGGCGAAGGTGGGCTGCACATCGCGCACGTGCTCTGGGGTGGTGTCCTGATGACCGCCGGCCTGGGGGTCGCGCTGGTCTTCCTCGGTAGCGCGGCGCGGATCCTCGGCGCGGTTCTGGGCGGGATCGGGTTCGGGCTGTTCATCGACGAGGTGGGCAAGTTCGTCACCGCCGGAACCGACTACTTCTACGCCCCGGCCGCCGGCATCATCTACGGCGCCTTCGCCCTGCTGGTGGTGATCACTCAGGCCCTCCGGGGGCGGGCCCGGCTCTCCGGCCCCGAGCGTACGGCGAACGCCCTGTACGGGGTGGTTGGTGGGCTCCGCACCGGCCTCACCGATGATCGTCGCGCGGCGGTCGCCCGGCTGGTCCGTGGGTGCGGTCCGGACGTCGAGGAGGGAGTGGCCCGGCTGCTCGACGCGGTGCCTCGACGCGAGCCAGCCGGCTCCCGGTTCTGGCAGCCGTGGCTCAGGTGGGGCCGCCGGGCCGTGGTCTGGCTGACCACCCAGCGGTGGGTGGTGGCGCTGGTGGTGCTCTATCTGGTCGGCGAGCCGTTCGTGGTCGTGGGGAACGTCTTTCTGGACGCGGTCACCGGCCAGCTCGACCACCAGCGGGAATGGCGCGCGGTGCTGGGGATCTCGGCCTCGGCGCTGATCACCGTGGTGCTCAGCATCCGTGGGGCGTCGCTGCTGCCCCGCGACCGGGTGCGGGCCTTCCGGCTGTTCAAGCTCGCGCTCCTGGTGGACCTGCTGTTCGGGCAGATCTTCAGTTTCACCGTCAACCAGTTCGGGGCGCTCTCCGCGCTCGCGGTGGACCTCTTCCTGCTCGCCGTGGTGACCGCCGAGTACCGCCGGCTCTGCCGGCAGGCTCCGTCGCCCGGCCGATGACGTCCGCTGACCATGGCGCCGGACGTAATCATCCCGCAGGCGCCTCAGTCGGAGGCCGGTGCGTCGACGGTGGCACCGACGGGTCTTTCGTCCTACCTTTGCTGCGGCTTTAGTCGGGATTGATGGAGTTTCAGACTTCGGCATAAGATAGATGAGTCCAAATCCTTGACTCAAGTACCCGTGTTGCCGGTTAATCACATCTACGTGTCGACTGTGTTTACCCTCCCGGGCGGTCGACGACGTCGGCGCATCGTCGAATCGATTCGACCACGGCCGGCACATACGCCATGGCTCGGAGTCATACGGCTGTCGGGCGAGTCGCAGGAGGTTACCGTGCATCGTACGAACGTCCGCTGGGGTGGCCGATTGTCGGCGTGGGCCAGAGGGTTGGCCGCGACCGTGGCGCTCGGCCTGACCCTGACGCTGGGCGGCCTGACCCTGGCGACCTCCGGGTTGGCCCTGGCCGCGCCCGTCACGACGCAGAGCGTCGCGGCCGCCGGACCTGACGGCGTGGCGGCCGGTAACGCCGCGATCGCCTCGGTCGATCTGAGCGGAACGTGGAGCTTCACGCCCTCGGGTCGGGGAACGACCTCGATCACGGTGCCCGGTGGCGGCTGGTACAAACAGGGCTTCACCGACGTGAACGAGGCGGTGTACTCGCGCAGCATCACCGTGCCGGACTCGGGGCAGCCGCAGTCGACCTGGATCGAGTTCGGCGCCGTCAACCACCAGGCGACACTCTCCGTCGACGGCCGCGTGGTCGCGACCCAGACGACGGCGTTCACCCCGTCGAACTTCGACATCAGTAGCTACGCCGCACCGGGCACCACCCATACGATCAGCGTGCAGGTGAAGGGCCGCGGTGCGTTGAAGTCGTCCGACGGCAAGTACCTGGTCCCGGTGGCGGCCGACTGGTCCGAGGCGATACCGCAGGGCATCTACCGGTCCGCGTCCCTGCGGGTGTACCCGGCGGTGTATGTCAGCGACGCGTTCGTCCGTACCTCGGTGGCGAACCGCACCCTCAGCTACGACGTGTCGGTAACCAACTCCTCGGCCGCGACCAGAACGGTCACCCTCAGCGGGTCGCTCGCGTCCGACGGCGCGGGCTCTTTCAGCTACCCGCAGCTGCCGCAGCGGACCGTGACGGTGGCGGCCCGTTCGACGGCGAAGGTCACGGTGGGCCCCGTGGCGTGGGACCTCGGCACCACCTCGTACTGGTGGCCCAATGTGCCGTACCGGTCCGGATACCGGCCCCAACTGCACCGCCTGGCGATCCACGCCACCGTTGACGACGGCCGCACCAGTGACGCCACGTACCGCTTCGGGTTCCGGGAGAGCACGCAGAACGGCGAGTACTACTACCTCAACGGCGTGCGGGTGAACTTCCGAGGCGACAGCCTGCAGGGCGCCGACTACGACCGGGTCAACTACGGCGGGAAGGGCGACGCGTACGACACCCTGCCCGGCTTCCTGCCGCCGTCGTCTGGCAACGGCGGCTGGCCCGAGGCGGTGAACAACTACCAGCGTCTCAACTACAACGTGGTACGCATGCACATGGAACCGGCCAGCCCGTACATGCTCGACGTGGCCGACGAGATGGGCCTGATGGTCATCGACGAGACCGCCATCCGCAGCGGTGCCCAGGACTTCGTGTCCGGACGCAACAACATGGTGGCCCACGCTCGTGCGCTGACCCTGCGCGACCGCAACCATCCGGCGATCATCCGCTGGAGCCAGATCAACGAGCCCAGCTTCAACAACAACGACTCGCAGCAGTTCCAACAGGACCTGTACGCGGCGATGAACGGCAACGACGGCACCCGGCCGATCAGCATCGACGCCGCTCCGGGCGCGGACTCGGCCAGCCGGTACCCGGCCATGAACTACTCCAACTTCGCCATCTTCGCGCACTACCTGGACGGTGTCGGCCGGTACGGCGAGGCCCTGAATCGCAATTCCGGGCGTCCGGACGGCGAAGGCGAGTACATCTGGCCCGCCTGCAGCACCAGGCAGGGCTTCACGTGGTTCGCCACCGCAACTGCTGCCAAGCGCGGCAAGGACGCCAGCGACCTGCGCCCCTACACGCTGCTGTCTGCCTGGGCCAGCGTGGTGCCGGGCGTGCGAACCACCGACTTCACCACGGAGGAGGGCACTCGCCCGGTCTACGGCGCGGACAATCTGACCGACCCGTGGAGCAACGCACAGATCCAGCGCGTGCAGGCGGCGTTCAACCCGGTGGCCGCGGTCGACCTCCCCTACTGGTCCGCCTCCGGCGCCTCGGACTCGAACGGCACCTTCCCGCTGCCGCAGGCGGTACCCAGCTACACCCGAAACGCCACGGTGACCCGCAACATCACCGTCTTCAACGACGACCTCACCAACACCTCGGTGGACTTCGCCTGGACCGCCCGACTCGACAGCCCGACCGGCACCCTCGTCGCGTCCGGCAACAGCAGCCTGACCATCCCACTCGGCTCGCGGGTCACCCAGCCGGTGTCCTTCACCACCCCCGCCACCGGTAGCCGCGTGTACCTGCAGCTGTCGACCGCCAAGTCCGGCAGCACCCTCTTCACCGACTCGGCCGAATACCTGAACCTCGGCGGAGGCGGCGGAACCGGGCCCACTCCCGGCACCTACCGCATCGTCAACCGCAACAGCGGCAAGCCCCTCGCCATCGCCGGCAACTCCACCGCCGACGGCGCCAAGGCGGTCCAGCAGAGCGGTACCCCCACCTGGACGATCAGCACCACGCAGGACGCCTACACCCTGCGCTACACCGCCTCCGGAAAGGTGCTGGACGTCAACGGCGGCAGCACCACGGCGGGCCTGCAACTGCAGCAGTGGTCGGCGAATGGCGGCACCAACCAGTCGTGGTACCTGCGACCCATTGGTGACGGCTACTACACCATCGTCAGCCAGGCCAGCGGACTGGTGGCCGACGTCTACGCCGCAGCGACAAGTGACGGCGCGCAGGTCGTGCAGTGGACCGCCAACAGCGGGACCAACCAACAGTGGCAGTTCGTGCCCGCCTGACCAGCGCCGACATGACGCACAACCCTCCAGCCTCGGTGTCGAGAGGAACTTCTGATGACAGACCTACCCGTGAGCCGTAGGCGCCTCCTCGCCACCGCCGCGCTGACCGCCGGCTCCGCGGCCCTGATCCCGGCCGTGGGCACCGGACGGGCCGCCGCCGCTGCGCCTCAGGTCACGCTGCCCGAGCGCGGGATCTACGACGCGACCGCAGCGACAAACTGGACGGACGGGTTCCTCGTCGGGAACGGCGAGTACGGCGCCGTCCTGTACGGAACGCCGACCCTCGAGAAGGTAATCTTCAATTACCACCGCTTCGTGCTGCCCAACGGCAGCCGGGGTGTGACCCCGCCAGTAATCTCAGGGCGGCTGGCCGGCGTGCGGGACAAGGCGCTGGCCGGGAACTACGGCGGAGCCAACACGGACTTCGCGGCTGGCTGGAGCCTGCGCTGGACCCAGACCTACCACCCCGGCTTCGAGTTGCAGATCAGCACGCCAGGCATGACCACGGCCAACGGATACGCCCGCATCACCGACTTCCGGACCGGGGAGGTCACCTCCACCTGGGCCGACAGCAACGGCACCTGGACCCGCTGCGCCTTCGCCTCCCGAGCCGACAACGTCGTCGTACACGAACTGACCCCGGCATCCGGCCGATCGATCGACGCGACGCTGGGCGCCAACACTTCCCTCGCGGGCGTCCCCGGCTCGGTCCGTTTCACCACCCTGGCCAGCGTCATTGACGGCTCCGGCTACCTGAACCTGCGCGGCACCTACCCGTCCGGGCAGGGCGCGTTCGGTTTCGAGGGCGTCACCCGGATCGTCGCCAGCGGTGGCACGGTAGCCGCGAACGGGTCGACAATCGTCGTCACCGCGGCAACCAGGCTCCTCCTGCTGACCAAACTCGACCGTTACGAGTCACCCACGGCCTGGGACAGCAAGCCGTTGCACGCGGCGCTGGCCGCGGTGCGCGCCGACTATGCCGAGCTGCGGACCCGGCACGTCACCCTGCACGCGGCGATGTACGACCGCTCCCGCCTGGACTTGAACGTCTCCGCCGCCGACCGGCAGCTGTCGACCACCGAGCTGATCGCCCGGCAGAACGCCAATCGCAACACCATCGATGTGGCCCTGCTGGAGCGCCTCTACGACAGCGGCCGTTACCTGTTCATCAGCTCCAGCGGCGTGCTGCCGCCGCGGTTGACCGGAATCTGGGCCGGCACCTGGAACGGCGCCTGGGCCGACGATTTCACCACCGATGCCAACATCAACCTGCAGGTCGCCGGCGGCAACATTCTCGACCTCACCGATGTCATGCAGGGCTACTTCAACCTGATCCTCGGTCAGCTCGCTCACTGGCGCACGAACGCTCGCAACCTGTACGGCGCCCGCGGCTTCCTGGCCCCATCGCGAACCGACGGCGAGTACGGGTACATGCTGCACTTCGACCCCGGCTTCCCGGGCCAGTGCTGGACCGGTGGCGCGGACTGGCTGCTCTATCCGCTACTGGAGTATTACCAGGTCACCGGGGACCGGACGTTTCTGGCTGAAAAGCTGGGACCGGCGCTGATGGAGCTAGCACTGTTCTACGAGGACTTCCTCACCCGCACCGATTCGGCCGGCCGGGTGGTGTTCGTGCCGTCGTTCTCGATGGAGAACTCGCCGGCCAGCACGAACGTCCTGCTGGCGATTAACGCCACCGGCGACATCCAGGCCGGCAGACACGCCCTGCGGGCGGCTGTCGAGGCTGCCAACGCGCTCGGTGTCGAGCAGGGTGCCGGTCAAGGTGTCGCACGCTGGACGGCCCTGCTGGCGAGGATCCCGCCCTACACGGTCAACGGCAGCGGCGCCCTCGCCGAATGGTCCTGGCCGGGACTCACGGATCGCTACAACCATCGGCACGTCCATCACCTGTACGGCGCGTGGCCCCTGCACGAGATCAATCCCGAGGAGGCGCCCGGCCTGGTCACCGCCGCACTCAGGGCCCTGGCGCTGCGCGGTGACGAGAACACCTCCGCGCACGGCAGCCTGCATCGAGCCCTTGCCTCCGCTCGGCTGAAGGACGCCGCCGGCGTCTACAACAACCTCCGGAAGATCATCGGCAACAACATGGTCTTCCGGTCGCTGATGACAGCACACAACCCGAACCTGGAGACCTACAACGCCGATGCGGCCAACACGCTGCCGGCCGTGCTCAGCGAAGCGCTTGTCTACACCAGGCCCGGCGTCCTCGAGCTGCTGCCCGCCGTGCCCGGCCAGCTCGCCAGGGGCACCATCACCGGGGTCCGCGGACGCAACCAGGTCCGCATTCACAGCCTCTCCTGGGATCTGCCTGGTCGCTCAGTAACCGTGGCACTCACCTCAACGATCACCCAGGCGATTACCCTCATCAGCCGGCGCGGGATGGCATCCATCACCACTTCCGCAACGGTCACCCCCTCGCCGCTCGGCCCGCATGCCCGGGTGATCTCGTTGACGGCCGGACAACAGATACAGGTTGTCGTAGGTCTGCCAGCCGCCGCCGGCGGCGGCGTCGTTCGACTGGTCAACCGGCGCAGCGCAAAGGTGTTGGACGTCAACGGCGGCTCCACCACGGACGGGGCAGCTGTCATCCAGTGGCCGTGGACTGGCGCGGCCAACCAGCAGTGGCGGCTGCTGCCCAACAGCGATGGCTCATTCCGGCTGTCCGGTGTCAGGAGCGGGAAAGTCCTGGACAGTCCAGGTGGCTCGGGCCAGGGCGCGGCACTCGTTCAATGGGCCGACAACGGCGGACGTAACCAGTGGTGGAATCTCGTCCCGGCGACAACCAGCGGGTACTACCGGTTCGTCAACGTGAGCAATGGCTGGTGTGTCGGGGTCGAGGGCGGCTCCACCGCGGACGGCGCCATGGCGGTCCAGCAAACGGTCAGCGGCGAGATCAGCCAGGAATGGCAGATCGTTGATGCCTGAGGCGGGAGGTCAGAGGCACTGGTCGCAGCGGCTCCGGGGCGATGGGTCGCCAGACTTCCGGCCGGCGCCCACGACGTGCGCGCCGTCTGGCGTCGGGGTGATGAGCACGGCGGCGTGCACGACGTCGACGTGCAGGGCGAGGCCGGAAGTCCAGCCCAGGGCGCGCAGCAGCGGTCGGGCGGTAACCCGCCCGACGGCATCGGGACGCGCCAGGTCGAACAACACGCCATCGGGCGCCTGACCCGCAGGTGGAGGCAACGTCGGCAGTGGCGCCGGCCCCGGCGGCACGACCGGAAGCCCTCGCCCCTGTCCGGTGTCGGTGAGCGGGCCTGTTGCGTTGCCCGTGTCCGGGGACCCAGGCACGCTTGACGGGTGCAGCTGTCGAGCCGTCGTCGCCGTTGGTCGCCGCCGAAGTCGGCGTTCACCGGGTTCCGGATCCCCGCGCCGGCCGCAGCGAGAACACCACCCGGCGGCGTAGGGCACTACCCGCCGCACCTTACGTTCGCCGAGACGCGCTCATCATCGCGCCACCAACTGTGCACGAGGTCGTTAGTGAGTGACCTGTTCGAGCTGCCCCTTGGATAGGACGAACTTCCACAAGACTGCTCCGGCCACCGCGCCCACTACCGGGCCGACCAGGTACACCCACCAGTAGGGGAAGGAGGCCGCGGCGATGTCGGGGCCCAGGGTCCGGGCCGGGTTCAACGAACCTCCCGAGACCGGAAGGGCCAGGAAGATCGCTGCCCCGATCCAGAACGCGATGGCCAGCCCGGCGGGCAGCGCCCCTCCGGGAGAGCGATGATAAACCGCGGTGGCCATGACGACCACCAACAGCACGGCAGTGATCACGATCTCGGTGAACAGTGCCGTGCCCCACCCGACGCCCGGGCCGGGCTTGGTGGCTCCAAGGACCAGGGCCGTCCGGAGCCGACTCCCGAACATGAACCAGTTCATCAGCCCGGCCAAGGTCCCGCCGATCAACTGAGCGACGATATAGACCGGTACCATCCGCCAGGGAAACTCCCTCACCGTGGCGAGGGCCACGGTGACGGCCGGGTTGATGTGAGCGCCCGAGACCGTGGCGAACACGTAGATGGCCGCCACAGTGCCCAGGGCGAAGGCCAGGCTGATGGCCACCTCGTTCATCCCCGCGAGGGGGTGAAGCTTGTGGGTGGCAAGCAGGGTGGCGGTACCGGAGAAGGTGAGCATGAATGTCCCCACCACCTCGGCGACGGCGGCTCCCGCCACTGCCTGGGGGCGTGTGGGGGTGACCTCTCCTCGTGGTGGCATGCTCTTCCTCCTCAGGCCGTCCCTTGGCCGAAGCTGGATCGGACCAAAGTGGCGATGCTGGTTTGCTGCTCACATTCACTGATCCACAAGCCGATGGTCACGTCGCTGATCTTCGCCAGCAGATAGCTGGTGGTCCCTGGCCATCGGCGGCCGAGATCGTGGCCCTGAGGCCGCGCAGCTCATCCGTCACGGTGGGCTTGCCTCGCTGATTGCGGTCCGCACGCTCGAAACCCTGCATACAGACATTGTCCCAGGCAATCGAACGCTAAGCCGCCAAAACTCACGGACCTGCCCGGTCACCGACCTTGTGGTTCCGACGACGACCAGCCCATCTCCCGAGCCGACGCCCTCCGCGCTCTCACCCTGCTGCGACCCGTACGCCGGGCTGCTTAGGCGGCGAAACCACCGCGACTGAGGTTCCCCCGGTTTGCCGGAGGGGTTGGTTACCTTGTGTTTTAAGAAGGGCCGCCGAAGGCGTTCCGGTAGAGGTGGCGTGTCGGGTGGACGACGTGTCGACGTCGGGCTACTACGAGTGGCTGACCCGGCCGATGTCGGCGCGTGCGGTGCGGCACGCCTGGCTTACCGGGCTGATTACCGAGATCCATCAGCAGTCGCGAGCCAACTACGGTGCCCGACGAGTGCACGCTGAGCTGCGTCTGGGGCGAGGGATCGTAGTCGGTCACGGTGCCGTGGAGATGCCCCATTCGCCGTGCCGGACTGGTGGGCGCCATGGGCCGGCCGAAATGGCGGCGAGCCAAACGCGATGACGTGGCACTCGACCTGGTCAACCGGCAGTTCACCCGCAACGGGCCGAACCAGTTGTGGGTCACCGACATCACCGAGCACCAGTCCTCGGTTGAGGAAGTGCTACTGGCCATCGGGGCGATAGGACTAGCAATGCTCATCGCTGCCATCATCGCCGCTCGATCCAATAAGCGCTAGTCAACTCCGTGCGACGAGAGGCCACAGACCGATTCCGTACCGGGACCGGATGCCGCGACGTGCGGTCCCGGTGCGCCTTGGCTTTATCGGCAACCCTTGCCACGTCTACCGCTAACCGGAAGATCGAACCGATCAACAGCATCGATCCATCGGGTAAGTGCTCCGTACGGCCCGGATCACCCGCACCGCGTCCAGTGCGGCGAGCGCGTCGGCGGGCAGGTCCAGGGCCGCGCCGGCGATGTTCTCTCGCAGGTGCGCGACCGAGGACGTGCCGGGGATGAGCAGGATGTTCGGCGAGCGGTGCAGCAGCCACGCCAGCGCGACGGACATCGGCGTGCTCCCGAGGCCCTCCGCGACCCGTTCCAGGACGTCCGACTGCAAGCGGGAGAAGCCGCCCAGCGGGAAGTACGGCACGAAGGCGACGCCCTGCCGGGCGGTGCCGTCGACCAGCTCGTCGTCGTGCCGGTTGGCCAGGTTGTAGAAGTTCTGCACGCACACCACCGGGGCGATCGACTGCGCCTCGGCGAGCTGCTCGGCGGTGACCGTGCTCAGCCCCAGGTGCCGAATCAGGCCCCGCTCGCGCAGCTCGGCGGGCGTGCCGAACTGCTCGGCGATCGAGCCCGGCTCGGGCGAGTTCATGCCGCCGACCCGCAGGTTGACCACGTCGAGCGCGTCCAGGCCGAGGCGGCGCAGGTTGTCGTGCACCTGCTGGGTGAGCTCGGCCGGCGTCCGCGCTGGCGGCCAGCCGCCCTGCTCGTCGCGGCGGGCACCGACCTTGGTGACGATGTGCAGGTCGTCGGGGTACGGCGCGAGCGCCTCCCGGATGCTCTCGTTGGTGACGTACGGGCCGCAGTAGTCCGACGTGTCGATGTGCCGGATGCCCAACTCGACGGCCGCGCGCAGCACGTCGACGGCGGCGGCCCGGTCCTTGGGTGGCCCGAAGACGCCAGGGCCGGCCAGTTGCATGGCGCCGTAGCCGAACCGGGTGACGGTGAGGTCACCCATCCGGTAGGTGCCACCGGGCAGCTTGTCGCCGATCATGGTTCTTCCTCCGCCGGTCGGAGCGCCCGCCGGCACCTCGTACGGTGCCCGCCTCGGGCGGGCGCAACCAGGTCCCACCCATCCTGGGACCGACGGGGCCAGGGTCCGAGACGTGCGTCACGGCGCGTCCGGGAATCGTCGGCCGAGCTATCCAGTTGATCAGTGCCGGGACGCCAGCGTACCCAAGACGTCCGTTCGACGACGAAGCGGAGACACGATGACAGCCCTGTTCAGCCCGTTCACCCTGGGCAAGCTGGAACTGACCAACCGGATCGTGATGGCACCGTTGACGCGCAACCGCGCGGGCGAGGGTCAGGTGCCGCAGGCGATCTCCGCGACCTACTACGGCCAACGCGCCTCGGCCGGCCTGATCATCACCGAGGGCACCCAGCCCAGTGCCGTCGGCCAGGGCTACGCGGACACGCCGGGCATCCACTCTGCCGAGCAGGTCGAGGGCTGGCGGGCCGTCGCCGACGCCGTGCACGCGGGCGGCGGAAAGATCGTCATGCAGCTGATGCACGTGGGTCGGATCGGCCACCCCGACAACAAGGGCGGCCTGGAGTCGGTGGCGCCCAGTGCCATCGCCGCCCCGGGCGAGATCTTCACCCGCGACGGGATGAAGGCGTACCCGGTGCCGCGGGAGTTGCGCGGCGACGAGCTGCCGGGGATCGTCGAGGAGTTCGTCCGGGCGGCGCGCAACGCCGTCGATGCCGGCCTGGACGGGGTGGAGCTGCACGCCGCCAACGGCTACCTGCTGCACCAGTTCCTGGCGCCGTCGAGCAACCTGCGGACCGACGGGTACGGCGGCTCCCCGGAGGCCCGCGCCCGGCTGGTGATCGAGGTGACCCGGGCCGTCGTCGAGGCGGTCGGCGCCGACCGGGTCGGCATCCGGATCTCGCCCTCGCACAACATCCAGGGCGTGGTGGAGGAGGACGCGGCCGACGTGGCCGCCACCTATGGCGCGCTGGTCGACGCGATCGCGCCGCTCGGCCTGGCCTACCTGCACGCCCTGGCCGACCCGACGAGCGACCTGATCGTCGACCTGCGGCGCCGGTTCGGGGGTCCGTTCATCGCCAACGACGGCTTCGCCTCGGTGACCACCCGGGCGGACGCGGAGCGCATCGTCGACGGTGGCCTTGGCGACCTGGTCGCGGTCGGCCGGAATTTCCTGGCCAACCCGGACCTGCCCCGCCGGTGGGAGATCGGCGCGCCGCTGAACGAGCCGGACCAGAGCACCTTCTACACGCCTGGCCCGCGTGGCTACACCGACTACCCGACGCTGGAGCAGTAGGCCCGGCGGCGAACCGTCCGGGCCGGCCGGTGACCGCCGGCCCGGACGGTTCGCCGCGCGGTGGCCGAGGCACCCTGCCCGGCCCGGCCGGCGGTCGATCACGGCGACATGGCGGGCCTGGCCTTCTGCGGGTGGATCGTCTCCTGCCGGGCGAGCATCGCGACGAACTCGCCGATCTTCCGCTGGCGGGTCTCCGCCCGTTTGACGGCGGGCAGGAAAGCTAGTACTCCCAGCAGGACATCCGTTCTGACCTGCTGTGGGGGTGTGGTTTTGTCCGTGGGCATGGAGCAGCCACCGCTGAGTCTCATGGTTGTGTGGACCAAAGATGCGGCGGTGGCCAGCCTCAACCACCTTCGAAGACGACCCACCGAGATTGCTCGCTACGTCGGCAGTACAGCACCTGAACCGCCTCCCGGCGGCCCATCTAAGCTGGGCCGCGGCGTTCGCTCGCTGCAGTGCGCTGCGCCCAAGCTCGTCGCGACGCGCCTTCCGCGGCGCCGACCCCGCATCAAGCGCTCAGGGAAACGAGTGACTTGAACCCAAGACAACCTCTTGTCGAGTCCCCTCAGGAGTTGTCATTGGTTGCCAAAACCCCTTGTTACCATCCGTAACCACCCCAACCTTGTCATCGGTTGTCAGGGATAGGCGCTGAGCTGCGCAGACGCGTTCAGGCGATGGTCGTTGCTTGTCACTGGTTGTCAACCACGGGCGGGGTTTTTCGGGGGGTAAACGGGGGCCGACCGGGCGTCGCCAGGTCCACGGCGTCCCGCTCCCCCATCAGCGAAACACCCGTCACCAAGGGAACGGCGCGCCCCTCCCCGCTGCGACAATCTGGCCGTGAACGAGGGGGGTCGTGTCGGGGGGCGACACACCCATTGCCCCACCGCCGATGACGCTCAGCGCAACTCTGAAGCTCGCGCAAGTCTAGCTACGGTGGTGACCTCTTCGGCGGAGCCGAAGAGGTCACCAGCCAGAAGTGCCTGGTCAGGGCGCTTCCCGTGGGATAGCCGTTCTAACAACGGCACGCCGGCACCCCCAGGGATGCCACTCGGATCGATCTTCGTTGACGGCAGTCGGCCATGCGGCAACGACGAATGCGTTTCGAGTCCCACCGCTCCTCGATGACGGCGGCGCACCCGTCGAGCGCCTTCACCGCCTCCGGGTCGGCCTTTTCGCCATCGGCCGTCTCCAGCTGGTCGACGCGCACCATCTGGCCCTTGTGCGGCCACTCCTTTGGCTTCTTCACGGTCTTCACGCCGGCCGCGGCCAGCTCGGCGGTGACCGGGTCCGGGCACCGGACTCCGTTCGAGATCGTCCGAGACCGTCCGGAGTCGTCCGGGACAGCTCTCCAGGGCTCAGGCAGCGGCAAAACTGTTCCCCAGTCACGGCGGCGGGCTAAGCCCGACCACCGCAAGTTTGCGACGAAGGGGAGCAGTGATGCGCAGAAGGTTCGCGACAATAGTGATGGCGGGACTTCTCGCGGTAGCCGGTGCCACCTTCGCGGCAGCGCCGCCGGCGATGGCGGACGAACCGACGTTCTGCGGGAACTGGCTGTCCAATCCCAACCTGGCCAGCAACATCACCGCCGTCTCGGGCACCCAGTACACCATCCCGGGCGCGGGCGGCGCCTACATCCGCGTGAACCAGGGCCAGTACTCCGGACGTTGGTTCGCCTGGGCGAAGGTCTACAACCCCGAGTTCAGCGGCCTGGTGGCGCTGATCTGGAAGTACACCCCGAACAACAGCCTCTACCAGTGTGGGCGGCGCGACGGCAGCACCGGCTGGTCCCCGGACTACACCGCCGGGGTTCGGGACACGGAGACCTCGATCGTGCAGGCCAAGTACAGCCGCAACCCGGGCTCCGGCACCGTCTACTACGGCGGCGCGTCCACCTGGAAGTAGTGGTTGGTGGCCTGCCCTGTCCCGTACGGGGCAGGCCACCCCGATTCGAGGGAGCGACGATGTCGTGGCTGAGACGCATTGTGGCGCTGGCCCTGCCGGCCATCCTGCTGGTGGGCTGTTCCGCGCCCGAGGCGGAGGTGCCATCCGTGCCGCTGATATCCCACGAGCCCGGCGTGGCGGTGGATCTCAGCCTGCCGTTCGACAGGTACGAGCTCTCACCGGAGGGTGGCGTCCAGGTGTCGCGCGCGCTCTACAAGCTGATCGAGAAGTGCATGGCGGGGTTCGGCCTGCGACTGGACGTGCCCCAGGCGTCGCCGCTGAAATATCCGGTGCACGCGACGCAGCTCTACTGGCAGGGAATGTACGACGTACGCGAGTTCGGCTACGTAGGCCCACCAGGTTTCGCCGACGACATGTCCGCCGCCGCCCGAAGGGGTAGGAGGCACCTGCTGATCCCCGCCGAGCAGACCGCGGTCTACTTCGGCCAGACCGCCTCGCATGGTGCGTTGGCCGTGCCTACCGGAGGCTGCGACGGTGCCGCCGAGCGTGAGATCAACGGCACCGCGGAGCGACCCGTCCTCGCCGCGGTCGACCCCACCGTGGAGCCACACCTCACCTTCGAATGGTTTGAGAGCCAGGCTGCGGACCGAGCCATGGCCGACGCGCGCTACCGGTCGGTGCTGCGGGCGTGGAGCGAGTGCATGGCCCGGGACGGCCACCACTACCGCGATCCGGACGCCGCGGCCTCCGACCCACGGTGGAACGCCCGGGGTGCGCAGCCGAGCACGCCGCCGTCCAGCGAGGAGGTCGCCGTCGTGGTCACTGACCGCGCCTGCCGCACCGAGACCAATCTGACCGGCGTCCTCAGGTATCTGATCGCCGAGTTCGAGAATGACATTCTCGCGGAGCACGGATCCGACGTCGAAACGGCGTCCGTGCTTCTGCGCACGCGAGCACGCAACGCGGCGCGGGTGTTGGACACGTCGCCGATCGACTGATTCGAGTTTTGTCCGACCGTGAATACCGAGCAGCTATCTGAAAGGGATCGACCATGACGCGCACTTTGTGGCAACGGGGGGTCGTGGTGGCGGGGGCGTCCGTGCTGGGGGTCGGGGCGTCGCTGGCCGCCGTCCTGCCCGCCCAGGCGGCCTGCAGTTGGACCATCTCGACGCCGGTCAATAGCTCCGGAAGTGCTGTCACCACGGGTACCACGTCGGGTTGCGGCAGCTCCTCCAGCTGGGAGACGCAGCTCTACGTCTGGAACGGCGCGAGCTGGCAGTTGCTGAACTACTCCAGCTTCAGTGGCAACAGGAGCCGCTCTACAAGTCACACGTGCTCGGGTACGGCCAGCCACACGTTCAAGGGTGCGATCTACAACGCCGCCACCGGAGCGTCCAAGACATCGACGACCACGTTGGCCTGCGGCGTCTGATCCCGGCGACGACACGCGCCCGAGGGCTTCCTGGGTCACCCGACCAACGAGCTCAACACGATCGCAAGGTAAATCGAGCCAGTTACACTCCCCACCGTGCCAGATCGAGCACCGGTACCCAGCACCGCGACCACCGCAGAGGAATATGTGGCAGCGCTCCGCCAGCTGAAAGCCTGGTCGGGGCGCTCCTTCCGGGATCTGACCCGTCTGGCCCGGGAGAGAGGGCGAGTCCTGCCCGCGAGCACCCTGGCTTCGGCGCTCGCTCGACCGACACTGCCGTCCCTGGACATCGTGATCGCCATCGCGGAGGCGTGTGAACTGCCGCCGAACGAGGTGGTTGAATGGGTACGCCTGCGTCGTCAGCTGGCTCAGTTGGAGGTCGCGGGGGAGACCGCCGCCGCTGCCGGTGCCGCCACCACCAGGGCGGACCTGGTCACACCGTATCTGCTGCCGAGTGGGCCGACGTCGTTTGTGGGGCGGAAGGCGGAACTAACCCGAGCTGGGCACATCCTGCGCGCCGACGGGCAGAGCGCGCGTACGGTAGTGATCACCGGCCCGGCCGGGGTGGGAAAGACGACCCTCGCGGTCCGGCTGGCGCAACTGGCCGTCGAGCATTTTCCGGACGGACAACTGTTCGCCGATCTGCGTGGCCCGCACCCCCAGTCGGGCGTCTCCTGGCACGTTCTCGGTGTCTTCCTCCGCACCCTCGGCGTCAGCAGCCACTCCGTGCCCGCCGCGCTCGAGGAGCGCATCAACCTCTACCGCAGCCTGCTCGCCCAGCGAAGCGTGCTCATCGTTCTCGACAACGCCGCCGCGGGCCGGGATGTCCAGGCTCTGATCGCCTCGGGGCCGAAGACCGCCACCATCGTCACCAGCCGGAGCGTCCTACCCGGGCTGGACGGCTCTCGGGTGCCGCTGAGGCTGCTCAGCGAGCCGGAAGCGTTGGAGATGGTCAAACGCATGATCGGTGAGGAGCGGGTCGCCCGGGAACAATCCTCCGCGTTCCAGATCGTCAACCGCTGCGACCGGCTTCCGCTGGCCGTGTGGATCGCCGGGGCCCGCCTGGCCGCTCGCCCGGACATGCCTCTGGGCGCTCTGGCCAGAGCCCTCGCCGACGAGCATCGAAAGCTTGATGAGCTGACGGTGGGCGATGTGGCGGTACGTGCCAGCATCGAGCTGACGTATGCGGCGCTGTCCAAAAACCAGCAGGAGACGCTGTCCTATCTGGCACAGATCAACACAGTCGACGTCGCCCCGTGGGCACTCGCGGCCCTGATGGACATCTCGCCGGCCGACGCGACGAAGCTCCTCGACGACCTGGCGGAGTTGCATCTGCTGTTCGTGCGCTACACCGGCAACGCGGCACCGCGCTACCGGATGCACGACCTGGTCGCCACGTTCGCACGGGACAAGGCGGCGCAGATCCTCACGCCGGTCCAGACGGAGCGGGCGAGGCTGCGGATGCTCGGCGGGGCGTTGGGCCTGGCGTGCGCCGCCGGCATCCGGATCAACACGGACTTCGACGAGGTGCCGTTCGCTGCCCCGCCCTGGTCGTTCAGCGTCCAGACACGTGACGCGGTGCTGGACGACCCGCTTGCCTGGTTCCGGGACGAGTACGGTTTCCTCAAGACGCTCGCCGAAGACATGCTTCCGTCCGTGCCGCTTCCTGCAGCTGGCCTGATCGTGGCCCTTGCGCCATTCATGCAGCTGTCGGGCTACTTCGACGACTGGCTGCACCTGCACAGCCGCGCGATGGGGTCGGTGGCTGGTGGCCCGGTCGGGGCCAGCCTGCGGCGCAACCTGGGTGAACTGTCGACGATCGTGGACGACTACCCGGCAGCGGAACGCCACTACCGCGCGGCGATCGGGATGCTTGATCCCTCCGACAAGGCGCGCATCGCCAGCACCTCGGCTGGGCTGGCCTACCTCTACCGTTTGCAGAGCAGGTATGCCGAAGCGAAGGAACATTTCGTCAGGGCCATCCACCTCGCGGAAGCCGCCGGCAATGACAACTGCCTGATCTACGCGACGACCGGCCTTGGTGTCACGCTGATGGAGCAGGGACGCCGCGACGAAGCGGTGGCGGTGTTCGACGAGAGCCTGCGGCGCAGCGAGGCCATCGGCTACCTGCCGGGGCAGGCGCAGGCGTGGCGCTGCCTCGGGCAGGTCAGCCGGCTGCGCGGCGACTACACCGCCGCCGAACGGCACTACCGCACCGCCGAGCGGATCAGCCTGTCGCTGGGCGACCAGTTGAGCGCGACGCACGCCAGGTGCTGGCTCGGTGACGTCCTCGTCAGACAAGGCAAGGAGGTCGAGGGCCGGCGCGTGCTGGCCGAATGCCTCTGGGTCTACCGTGCCGCGGCGAACCGCTGGGGGGAGGCGGCCGCGTTGCACTGCCTGGCCGAAGCTCAGTTGTCGGCCGGAAGACCGGACCTCGCCCAACGCCGTGCCGAGGTGGCGGTGGCCATCTGGACCGAGGTTCATTCGCCCTACTGGCTGGCCACGGCCAAGGCCACGCTCAGCAGGACGCGGAACCTCCTGAACCAGTCTGAACTGGTGAGACGGTCGAGATGAGGACGCCTAACGACCTCGTGCACGGTTGCGAGTCCTTGAGCATCGATGATCGTTGTTGGCATCATGGTTGGTGCTGCGATCATGATGAATCCTCGGATGACAGGTCTGTCCCGGCAGGTGATAGCGGGCCTGGTCGCGGAGTTGGGACCGCGGTGGCAGGCCCGCCACCGTGATCGGCTGGCGACGCGAACGCGTCGTCGCCGTGTTGGCGCGGGTGCGAAGCATCGGTTCGGGTTCGCCGACCGGTTGCTGGCCACGCTGGTGCACCTGCGGCACGGGTTGACCCATGACGTGGTAGCCGCCTGGTTTGGGGTGCACCGCTCGACGGTCACCCGCAGCGTGGCCGAGGTGCGGCCGCTGCTGGCCGAGCGGGGTTGCCGGGTGCACGACGGAGTCCGGCTGCGCACACTCGCCGATGTGGTCGGGTATCTGGGTCAGCACCCGCAAGCGTTGATTGGACGCCACCGAGGTGCGGGTCCGCCGACCGGTCGAGGGCCGGGCGGGTAGGGACCGCTTCGTATCCGGCAAAGCGCGGCTGAACACGATGAAGGCCCTGGTGATCTGCGATCCGGCTGGTCGGCTGCTGTTCTGCGGCGAGACTCGGCCAGGCTCGATGCACGACCTCACCCAAGCGCGGACCGCCGGCCTTGTCGACCTCCTGCTCCACGCGCCGCTCGGGGTTCAGGTCCTCGCCGACGCCGGCTACCAGGGCTTGGGCGCCGACACCGCCGACGTGGTGATCACACCGAAGCCCAAGCCGCGCAAACACCAGAAGTCACTGCCGCCAAGCGTCATCGCCGCGCACGACGCGGCCCGCAAACGGCACTCGTCGCAGCGAATCCGCGTCGAGCATGTCATTGGACACCTAAAGAACTGGCGGATCCTGGCCCGCTACCACGGCCGACGCGAACACTTCGACGCCACCATCCGCGCGATCGCCGGCCTGCTGTCGGACCACCAACACACCGACCGGACCGAGAACGCCACCAAGCCACTCAAGGCGCTACCAGCCGCACCTCACCGCCGATGAGGTGACCGGCCCTCCCGACAACCGTGCACGAGGTCGTAAGCAAGGTCCGATGAGCGTCACCCAATCCGCACCCTCGCCTTCCAGCCGAGGCAAGGGACCCCGCGCCATCCGCGTCGGCAACACCGTGCGATACCGGCGCAGCGAAGTCGAACGCTGGCTCGACGAACACACCGACACGGAGCGCTGACCCCATGGCCCGACCTGAACTACCCATCGGCACCTGGGGCAAGATCCGCACCCAAAAGCTGGGACCCAACCGATTCCGCGCACGAGCCCGGTTCCGCGACTACGACGGCAAGACCCGCGACATCGAGACCACCGACACCACCGGCCCGGCCGCCGAACGGGCACTGAAGGTCAAGCTACGCGACCGCACCACCTCCAACGACGACGAGATCACCCGGGAGACCCGCGTCAGCACACTCGCCGACCTGTGGATCGAAGAGATCACCACCGAGGAACCGATCTTCCAGCCCATCTGGGATCGCTCCTGGGTCGACCACGTGCAGATCACCGTCGCCGAGACCCTCGGCGTCGGCGGCCGCGGCGGCTTCTACGAGGACGCCGGCGCGATGCGGGACATCGTGCAGAATCACGTGCTTCAGGTTCTCGCGCTGGCACTGATGGAGCCACCGGCCTCATTCGAGGCTGAGGGCCTGCGCAACGAGAAGGTGAAGCTGCTGCAGGCGATCCGGCTCCCCACCGACCGGGACATCGCCGAGGCCGCGGTCCGGGGACAATACACCCGGGGCGGCACCCGCGAGGAGCTGATGGCCGGCTACCGCGAGGAGGCCGGCGTCGACCCCCTGTCGCGGACCGAGACCTACACCGCGATGCGGCTCAACGTGGACAACTGGCGCTGGGCCGGGGTGCCGTTCTACGTACGCACCGGCAAGCGCCTGCCGGCCCGGCTCACCGAGGTGGCACTGCAGTTCCAGCGGCCGCCGCACCTGCCGATCCCGACCAACCAGCTCGCCGGACTCGATGCTGACGCGCTGATCCTGCGGATCCAGCCGAACGAGGGCATTTCGCTGCGCTTCGGTGCCAAAGTGCCGGGCCACTCCTTCCGGGTCCGCACCGCCACGATGGAGTTCTCCTACGACCAGACGTTCGCCGAGGAGTCCCCGGAGGCATACGAACGTCTGCTCCTGGACGCGCTGATCGGTGACGCGTCGCTGTTCATCCGCAGCGACGAGGTCCAGCAGTGCTGGCGGATCGTCGACCCGATCATCGACAACTGGGAGAAGGACCACTCGCCGATCCCCACCTACGAGGCCGCCTCCTGGGGCCCGACCGACGCCGACCGGCTCATCGGCCGGCACGGCCGCAAGTGGCGCAACTCCGCGTGACCCTGTCAAAACGAGTGTGACCGCGCAGCTGAGCCCGATCGCTTGGTCTCACCATCGACGCGCAGCGCGGTCCTCTCAGTGAGCCGGTCATCGAAATCGATGGCCGGCCGTCCTGGGCGGGGCAGTGACTCTGGAGCCCGAGCCGGTCACCTGTCGACCTCTGTGCGCTCTGCGGCGAGGTCAGCGCGGGGGCCGCCAAGTCGCTGAGCCGGCAGACCACGCATGGCCGCAGCCGGCAGCCCCGCGGCGCGGTCGGAAAGCAGGTCGGCAGCGGACGAGGGGCCGTGAACGGCTGCGAATTGCGTCCAACTGTCCGTTCTCAGTGCACCTGACCCGGTCGGACTGCGCTGAGGTGGGCGGATCACTTCGAGTGAGAAAGTGGAAGGTCTGGTTTTCTCAGTTAACCTGCTCGGTGCTGACGTTCTGGGCTGGTTTTCTCAGTTGACGTGCTCCGGGGGGCGCTTTGGTCGCGGATCTTGCCGGTGATGCATTCGCGGGTGAGGCCGTAGGACGGCTCGGGCGGTCTGCCGCTGAGTGTTGCGTTGAACGAGTTCTGGCACGGTACAGGTCGGGGCCCGGGTGCTCGGCGCCATCGTGCCCGGCGCCGGCCCGTTGCGCCTGCCCGCACCGCGCACCGCCGCGCCCACCGCGCTGCGGCTGACCATGGCCGGCTGAGGCGACCGCTCCCGCTCCGGTCAGCCAGCCCCGAAGCAGACGAACGCCGCCGCGGTGGCCCGGGCGGGACCGTCGCCCGCCGCACCGAACGCCCGCTGCGCGTCGGCGAGGGCTCGCGCCGGGCCGGCACCCGCCCGCATCCGCGCGTGCAGGTCCAGCATCAGTGCCGTGGTGGGCTCGGCCGGCACGGGCAACACGGTCGCGATCAGGCACCGGGTGCCGAGCGCCAGGAGCACCGCGGTGAAGCCCATGACCTCGTCGCCGGGGCGTAGCCCGGTCAGGCCGGAGTCACAGGCGGAGAGCACCATGCAGCCGGGCGGTCGGGCGACCGCCTCCCACTCGTGGGCGAACAGCGGCCCGTCGGCCAGTTCCAGGGTGGAGAACTGCGGGTTGTCCGCGCGGAACGTGCCGTGGGCGGCGATGTGCACCAGCCCCGCCCCGTCCAGCGCGGCGGTCAACGCCGCGGCGGTGGCGTCGGGCCCGGTGAGCCGCCGCGCCCCGGGCAGGACCTGAGCGAGCCGGCATACCTCGGTGTGCCCGGCCGGCAGGCGCGGGCCGGCGGCCAGGACCGGCGGCCCGGCTGGCAGCTCCCGCCGGTCCGCCCCGAGCCAGGCGGTGGCCGAGGGGGCGACGGTCACCGGACGCCCCGCGCAGGTGGGCAGCGCCGACCAGGGCACCGCGTGCAGCGCCCCGACCGGGACGATCACCAGGGCCCGGTCGGCCAGCCGCCGCCGCAGCGAGGCGAACAGCAGCCGGTCCAGGGCGTCCGCGGCGTGAACGGCCCCCGCCCGCGCGGCGGCCGCGTCGCCGGTGGTGACCAGCCGGCGCAGGGCGAACCGGTGCCGGCGGGCCAGGTCCGCCGCGGCGGCGAGCGGACCCAGGTCGTGCAGGCTGGCCCGACCGTCGCGGACCAGCACCGCCCGGATCCGGTCGCCGTGGGCCACCAGCTCGACCAGCACCCGGGAGCCGAGCCGCGCGGCCAGCGCGCCCACCCCGGGCGGGGCCAGCACGGCGCCCCCACCGGGCACCCGCCGGGCCAGGTCCCGGATGCGCTGCTCCAGCCGGGCCTGCCGGCCGCGCAGGGCGGTTGCCGGGCGGCCGGCCAGCACCTCGTCTTCGAGCAGGCCGCTGACCAGTCGGAGCTCAGCGAGCGCCGCCACCAGCTCGGGGTCGGCCGGGGGCCGGGCCGGCCGGGCCCGCAGCGCATTGGCCCGCCACCGCTCCGCCCACGCCAGGACCCGCGCCGGCGCGCCCGCCCGGACCGCGATGTCGAGGCCCTCGGCCGCCAGTTCCTGACCGTACGCTCCGCTGTGGGCACGCAGCTCCGTGGCGCCGAGCGACATGCGGTGCCGGTCGAGCACGGCCAGCCCGCGGCGTAGCGCCCGGGCGGCCCCGGGTTCATCCCCGCCGAGCCGGCGCGACAGGGCCAGGGCGTACCAGCCCTGTGCTCGCCGGTCGGCGGTGCCGCGACGGCGGGCCCGGGCGGCTACCGCCAGCAGATTCCGGGCCCGGCCTGGCCGCCCCAGCACGGCGGCCACCAGACCGGCCTCGATCCGGGTGGTCAGCGCCGGACCCGGCCACCCGGTGGCGTCGAGCTGGTCGGCGGTACGCGCCATGGCGGTGAACAGGGGTGCCGAGCGGGTGCCCCGGCGGTACTCGGCGCGCAGCTCGACGTGCCGGGCGAAGACAGCCCAGGTGCGCCGGCCCTGGCGACGGAACCGGGCCCGGGCCGCGGCGGCGGCCTCGGTCGCGGTGTCCAGGTCTGCGGCGAGCAGCGCCGCGCGGGCCCGGGCCAGCAGCGCCTCGGCGAGGTCGGAGGCCATGCCCCGGCGCCGCAGTTCCCGGACGGCCGCCGTCGCGACCGCCACCGCCTCGTCGACCAGCGGCACCGACAGCAGCAGCTCGACGCGGTCCAGCAGCAGCGCCGGCCGGGGTACGGCGAGCCGCCGGTACTCCTCGTCGACGGTGGCGAAGCAGCGCAGCGCGCCGGCGATGTCGCCGCGCTGGCCGGCCGCGATGCCGCAGTTCCACCGAGCGTCGGCCGCCGCGAGGTCCAGGCCCAGCCGTTGGAAGGCGGCTGCCGCGCGGGAAAGGTCGTCGTCGGTGCCGCCGGCGGCGCCCCGGTGGGCGTTGAGCAGCCCCCGGTTGTTGCGCGCCCGCGCCTCCAGCAACAGATCACCCTCGCGCAGGGCGATGTCGACGGCCAAGCCGTAGTCGCGTACCGCCTCGTCGTAGCGACCTCGGTAGTGCAGCACCACGCCCCGCTGCATCCGGGCCCGCCCCGCGTCGGCGCCGACGAGCTGCGGCAGCGCGGCGGTCACCGCGCGCAGCGCCGCAGCGGTGTGGCCGGCGTTGGCCAACACGTAGCCCAGGCTCATCCGGGCCAACGCTCGGGTCCGGGGCGTGCCGGCGGCCCGGACCGCGCGGCGCAGGTGGCGCAGCGCGCCGGGCAGGTCGTTGAGCTCCCGCAGGGCCAGACCGACGGCCCGCTCGGCGGTGGAGCGCTCGTCGGCCCCGGCCGCGGGCCCGGCGGCCAGCACCCGCTGGGCGATCGCGATCGCCTCGCGCGGGTAGCGCTGGACGGCGTCAAGCGCCGCCTGGGCCGTGCCGGCACCGGAACCGGTGCTGTCGGGCATGCCCCACAGAGTCCCCGAACTGATGCCCAGCCGTCAATGTCTGTGCGAGCTTGTCGGGAATCTGCGCCAACCATTAAAGCCATTGACATGCGACTATGCTTTGGAAGAATCGACGACACCCGGGAAACGTGGCCACGCCGGCCAGTGGCGGGCGCTTCTGCCGACCGCATGGAGGACCCGTGTCGCCTGACCATTCCGCCGCGCCGCGCCCGGCCGGCCAACTGTCCCGACGGCGACTGCTGGCCGCGTCCGCGCTGGCCGCCGTAGCGTCGTTCGCCGCCGGGTCCCGTGCGGCCCCGGCCCGCGCCGACGGCGCGGACGACGCCGCCTACCAGCGCGCCTTCGACGAGGCGCTGGCTGCCGACAAAAACGTCCGCCGGCACACCACACCGGGCCGGGAGTTCCTCTACCGGCCACGGCAGCTGCTCGCCGCCGACGCCGACGCCCAGCGGGTCACCGCCTGGCTGCGTGCCCGCGGCCACGTGGTGGCCGCGGGCGACGGCTTCGCCGGGGTCACCCGGCTGCTCTTCGACCGGGAGACCGACGTTCCCGCGCTCGTGACCAAGCTGCGCGACCACCAGCAGTGGCCGGGGCAGCCGGTGCCGAAGGTGCAGCCGCACCACGTGCTGCTGGGCCTCGGCAACATCATGGGCAACCCGGGCAGCCCGCCCACGACGGTCGCCGCGCTGCCTCCGCCGGACCCGGCCCGGCTGGGTGAGGGCGCCGGGGTGACCGTCGGGATCTGCGACACCGGCATGTGGCGGCAGGCCGGCGGCTACCACCCGCAGTGGCTCGGCGGGGCGTACCTGCCGGAGGTCGACGACGAGGACCCGCTCTACCTGTACACCGACGTGCTCGCCCCGCAGGGCGGGCACGGCACCTTCGTCGCCGGGGTGGTGCGGCAGGCCGCGCCGGGGGTCCGGGTCGACCCGGAGCAGGCGCTGACCGCCACCGGCCTCGGCGACGAGGCGTCGGTGGTGGCCGCGACGGCCCGACTCGCGCCGGCGGTATCCGTGGTCAACCTGTCCCTGGGCGGGTTCACCCAGGACGACAAGCCGTCGCTGCCCCTGGCCAACGCCGTGGCCGCGCTACCCGCGACGAGCGCCGTGGTCGCGGCGGCGGGCAACGCCGGCACCAGCCGGCCGATCTGGCCCGCCGCGCTGGGCCAGGTCGTCGCGGTGGCGGCGGTCAGCCAGGGCTCCGGTGGCGTGGTGCCAGCCACCTACAGCGGGTACGGGCCATGGATCGACGTCTGTGCGGTCGGCGAGCGCCACAGCACGTACGTCGAGGGGCAGTTGCCGCTGCCGGGCCTGCCGACCCGGGTGTTCTACGGCTTCGCCGCCTGGGCCGGTACCTCGTTCGCCACGGCGCACGTCTCCGGTCGGCTCGCCGCCCTGATGACCGCCGGCGGCCTGAGCGCCGACGCGGCCCGGCTGGCGCTGCTCGCGGCGCCGCGCTGGCACCCCGACTACGGCGTGCTCGTCGGATGAGCGAGCGGGCCGCGAGCGAATCAGCAGCACCGTGCGGTGGTCCCGGCCGGCGCCGGGCGCAGCGTTGCGGCGGCGGGAACGAGCGGCCGCGAGCGACGGAGCAGTGCCGCACCAGCCGGCGGACGGCGTCGCCGTGACCGACCCGAGCGCGACCGACCTGGTGACCGCCGCGGCGGGCGGGGACGAGTCGGCGTGGGTGGAGCTGGTCCACCGGTACACCCCGCTCGTCTACTCGGTGATCCGGTCGTACGACCTGAGCCGCGCCGACGCCGCCGACGTCAACCAGACCGTCTGGCTGCGTCTCGTCGAGCAGCTGAGCCGGGTACGCGACCCGCAGGCCCTCGCCTCCTGGCTGGCGACCACGGCCCGGCGCGAGTGCTACCGGCTGTCCCGCCTCGGCCGCCGCACCCAGCCCTTCGACCCGTACGACGACGCGCTGGACGCGTACCATGGCTTCTCCCGCACGGCGGACGTGGCGGCCCCCGACGAGGAACTGCTGCGCGCGGAGCGGCGGCAGGCACTGCGGGAGGGCTTCGCGCAGCTGCCGCCGCGCTGCCAGAAGCTGCTGGCCCTGTTGACCGCCGACCCGCCGGCCAGCTACCGGGAGATCGCCGAACGGCTGAGCGTGCCGGTCGGCAGCATCGGGCCGACCCAGGCCAGATGCCTGCGCCGGCTACGGGACTGCCCGGCGCTCGCCCCGTTCCTCGGAACGGCCGCGACCCGGACGAACGGAGGTGAACGCGATGGAGCCGTTGCCGCCGGCCGATGACGCGGCCCTGACCGCCGAGCTGGGTGCGGCGCTGCGGGAGGTCGGGTCGGTCCCGGAGGAGTTCCTGACCGCCGCGCGGGCGGCGTTCGCCTGGCGAAACGTCGACGCGGAGGTGGCGCTCGCCGAGCTGACGTTCGACTCGGCGTGCGACGCGGCGCCGGCGCTGACCCGGTCGGCCGGGTCGACGCGGACGCTGTCGTTCCGCAGTGCCGGGGTGGCGCTGGAGATCGAGGTGACCGACGCCGGCATCGTCGGTCAACTCTCCCCGCCCCGGGGTGGGCGGGTGTCCGCGCAGACCGCCTCAGGCACGTACGCGGAGGCGCCGGTCGACGCGGTGGGCTTCTTCTCGCTGGGCGCTCCCCCGCCCGGCCCGGTCCGGCTGCGCGCCCACACCGACGGCTACGCGGTGGCCACCACCTGGGTCTCGCTGCGCTGACCCACCGTCCACCCGGGACGGCGGCGCACCCGGGACGCCCGGACCGTCCCGGCGAGCGCGCGGCGACGGGGGTCGCGGGCTGCCCAGGCCCACGACCCCCGCTGGTGGCCGGGGCTACTGCCGCCCGACGCTGATCAGGTACTCCACACCACCGAGGTCGGTCCGCTCCGCCCCGCTCGTGTCCGGGCCGAACTGGGTCACGTCGAGCGCGAACTCCTTGTCCGAGGCGACCTCGGCCGCGAAGGTGAGGGAGAACTCGACCCGCTCACCCGGTTCCAGCAGCAGGTTGCCGAGGCTGGCCTTCGCCGGTTCGACGACCTCCAACTGGTTCTTGCCGACCTCGCGTACGCCGGTGCCGACCTTGCCGCCGGCCTGCCACCGCTCGAACAGGGTCGGCCCGAGGTCGACGACGACCCGCCCGCCCACGCCCTGGATCGGCTCCCCCGGCTGCGTGAAGACCAGGTCGTTCTTGGTCGCCACCTTGAGCGAGTTGCCGATGGCGAACGGCCGCACGACCGGCGTCCCGCCCGCGACGAGCCGCACCGAGTCGACGTTGCGCCAGGCGATGTTGTTGTTGTTGCGGGTGTTGGTGCTGATGTCCGGACCCTCGAAGGTCATCGGATCCGTGGCCGACACCCACCTGGCCAGGAGGCAGAAGTGGCCCGGCCCGGGCACACCGGTCCACGGGATCGTCACGGTCGTGGTGCCGGCGAAGACGGTCACGTTCATCGCGCCGATCTGGGTCCAGTGCGTCGGCCAGACGGCACCGCCACCCGGCGTTGTCCGGTAAACCCGCAGCACGCCGCTGCCGGTGCCGGAACCGTACGGGCCGGGGTTACGCAGCTTAACGAAGATGTAGTTGGTGACGCCGACGATCGGGTTCTGGCTGACGGCACACTCGACGGCGGTCGGGCAGACCTTGATGTCGGGGCTGGCCCACAGCGGGTTGAACGAGTGGGGCTGGACGCCGACATCGGCGGCGACGTCCCGGATGTAGACGTCGGTGCGGGCCGCTGCGGCCTTGTCCTGCCGCGCCTCGACCGGCGCGGCGGCGGCCGTGGTGACCGCCAGCAGGGCGGCCAGCGCCGTGCCAGTGAGCACGGCCAGCGCCGAGCGGCGGACACGTCTTCCTACGTTGCCCATGACAGGCTTCTCCCATCGTCGAGGGACCGCCGACCCGGCGTTGTCGCCTACCGGGCCGACGCGATGACGTTGTTCAGGAGCGCGGCGCGGCGCGGTTGATACGTCCGGCGGGACCCGTCACCGTCAGATGGAGCGAGGAACGACTAGTTAGACGAATGTCAATACTCTCGCCGGCCCGCCCGACGCTGTCGCAGGGTGGCAGTATGCTCCGCCGGCACGTCGATGTGGATGACGATGGCCAAGATCAGCCCAGACCTGCTGGCCATCCTCCGGGCCCGCCCCGCACTCACCGAGAGGCTGTTCGACGGGCCCGACGACGCCGCCCCGCTCACCGGGTTCGACCCGGACCGCGACGCCTTCGGCAGCGACTACCGGATCCTGTCCGCGATCGCCGAGGCCATCCAGGCGGAGCACCCACCGTTCGCCGAGGAGCGGTCCTGGTTGTCCTACGCGGTCCACGGCACCGACGACACCCTCGACGTCGAACTCGGGTACGGTCCGGCGTTCGTCCTCGACCCGGCGGAGGTCGCCCGGCTCGCCGCCGGCCAGACCGACGACGCCGGGCACGCCGACCCCGAGCACGACGGGCCCGACGCCGAGGGCGACGGCGGCATCGACGACTTCTTCGCCGCCGCGGCCCGGGAGGGCCGGGCCATCATCTTCGCCATCACCTGACCAGCATCCCGCTGGCCGTCAACTCCCCCGGGCACCCGGCCGAGGGGCGCGCCGCCCGGGCGGGCGGGCGGGCCGGCGGCGGGCCGCCCCCCCCGGGGGCGGCCCCCCCGCCGGCCCGCCCACCCCGGCCCCCCAAAAAGGTTTAAAAAACC
>NZ_JBEXHY010000060.1:0-32716 GCF_040608295.1 Micromonospora sp. NPDC005197
TTATATTTATGTTATTGCCACGACACGCCGAGGCGAGTGGCAATAACTTCATGATCAACGCGGGTCTATGCGGTCAGGGCCGCCTGGAGGGCTTGCGGGAGGGTGGGGTGGTGGTACGGGTAGTTGGCCTTGGTCAGGACTCCGGGGTGGACTCTCGTGCTGGTCAGGGCCTCGTGGGCGAAGCCGCCGAGCGCCACCTTCAGGGCCAGGGCGGGGATCGGGATGATCGCCGGCCGGTGCAGCTGCCGGGCCAGCTCCCGGGTGAACTCGGCGTTGGTCACCGGATGCGGCCCCACCACGTTGACCGGGCCGGCGATCTCGTCGTGGGCCAGCAGGAAGACTGTCGCGTCCAGCCAGTCGGCCATCGAGATCCACGGCAGCCACTGCCGGCCACTGCCCAGTCGCCCGGCGATCCCCAGTTTGAACGGCAGCAACTGCGGCTTGAGCAGCCCGCCGTCGCGGTGCAGGGGCAGGCCGGTGCGCAGTCGCACCACGCGTACGCCGGCGTCCTCGGCCGGACGGGTCGCGGCCTCCCACACCCGGCAGACGTCGGCCAGGAAACCCTCGCCGGCGGGCGCGTCCTCCTCGACGACCCGGTCGCCCGTGTTGCCGTACCAGCCGACGGCCGACGAGTTGAGCAGAGCTCGGGGACGGTCGGCGGCCGGCAGCCCGGCGATCGTCGTCGCGAGCGTGCTGCTGCTGTCCACCCGGCTGGTGCGGATGAGCCGCCGGTAGTCGTCGTTCCAGCGCTTGTCGCCGACGCCCGCGCCGGCCAGGTTGATGACGGCGTCCGCCCCGGCGACCGCAGCCGGGTCGAGATGGCCGGCCGCCGGGTCCCACTGCCGCTCCCGCGGGTCGCGCGCCGGTCGGCGCACCAGCCGGGTGACCTCGTGCCCGTCGGCGGCGAGCCGGTCGCCCAGCCGGGTGCCGAGAAAGCCGGACGCGCCGGCCAGAAGGATCCGCATGCCCTTATCTTCGTCGAAAACGCCACCCCCGGATGCGCCCTGGCCCCACTCCTCGCCGATCTTGCACTTGGTGTCGTCGTTATGTCGGGCGAGGCCCGATTCGTCGCCACCGAAAGTGCAAGATCGACGAGCTTGGGGGAGCGGGTCAGCCGTGGCGGAGGTCTTTGAGGAGGCCTTCTACCTCGGCGTACGCCTCCGGGGGGAGCGGGCCCAGGGTCAGGGTTGCCAGGTTTTCGTCGGCCTGGGCCACCGTGCGGAGGCCGGGGATCGGCACCGTGCGCGGGCTGCGGGCCAGCAGCCAGCCGAGCGCGCCCTGCGCGAGGGTCCGCCCGTCCGCGGTGAGCGCCGCGCGGACCTGCTCGACCCGTGCCGCCCACCGTGGCGTGGGCCGGCCGTCGGTGAACCACTGCAACCACTCGGGCGCGCGACCGCGCACGTCGTCCGCGCCGAGCGCGCGGGTCGACCCGGTGAGCAGGCCCATCGCCAGCGGCCCCCGGTTGAGGCTGGCCAGGTCGTGGCGGTCACAGACGGCGAGGACCGCCGCGTTGTCGCTCAGCACCGACTCGTCGTGCTGAATGGCGACGCAGCGCGCCCCGGCCGCCGCGAACGCCTCCGCCGAGGCCGGGTTGTCGGTGCTCCAGCCGTACGCCCGGATCTTGCCCTGGTCGACCAGGTCCTCCAGGGTGCCGACCAGGTCGAGCGCGGCGGGCACCGGCAGGTCGTTGATGTGCAGTTGGTAGAGGTCCACGTGGTCGGTGCCGAGCCGCCGCAGCGAGTCCTCCAGGCTGCGCACGGCGAACGCCGGGCTGGCGTCGGTGCCGAGTGCCCGCCGGGTGGCCTCGTCGCTGACGTTGCCGAACTTGGTGGCGATCACCGCCTCGGCCCGGCGACCCGCCAGGGCCCGACCGAGGACGCGCTCGCTGTGCCCGGCGCCGTAGTTGCTGGCCGTGTCGAACAGGGTCACCCCGAGATCGAGAGCGCGGTGGATGGTACGGATCGACTCGTCGTCGTCCACCTCTCCCCAACCGAACGGCTGGCCGTCGTCACCCCAGAGCGGGCCGCCGATCGCCCAGCACCCCATCCCGATCGCGCTCACCTCGATGCCGCTGCGTCCCAGCGTTCGTGTCGTCGTCATGCGGACCAGCCTCCAACCTGGAGTGCGCTCCAGGTCAAGGGGTGGCTACCATGCCGAGACATGACCGGTTACGCCCCCGCGGAGGCCGCCCGGCGCAGCGGCTTCAGCCTGGACACGCTGCGGTACTACGAGAAGATCGGCCTGCTGGCCGACGTGGGTCGCACGGCGGGCGGCCGGCGCGTCTTCACCGACGACGACCTGAGCTGGCTGGTGCTGTTCCGCTGCCTGCGCGACACCGGGATGCCGATCGCCCAGATGTGCCGGTACGCGGCCCTGGCCCGCGAGGGTGAGCACACCGTCGACGAGCGGCGCGAGCTGCTGCAACGACACGCGGCGCAGGTCGAGGAGCAGATGCGCCTGCTCCAGCGCCAGTACGACCACCTCCGGGAGAAGATCCGCTTCTACGAGCGCCTGCCCGGCCCGGGCACATCCGGCGAGGACCGGGCCGTCACGCGGCCGGCGGGGTCAGGCCGAGGAGGTCCTCGGTCGTCCCGGGCCGGCCGGTGAGCGCGTTGAGCACGGTGACGAGCCGTTTCTCCTCGTACCGGAAGTGCGACTCCAGCAGCGCGGCCAGCCCGTCCAGCTCGGCGCGTACCTGGGCGGTCGGCAGCGGCCGGTCGTCGCCCAGCACCTGCTCGATCCGCCCGAGGATCCCCGCCACCACCTCGTGGTCGGCGATCAGGTTGGCCAGGACCGGGCGCAGCTCGGGAACCTCGTCGGCCAGGACCCGGAACGCCCCGGCGTCCTCACCGGTGTGGTGGCGGCCGAGCGCGGCGCAGAAGGTCAGACAGTGGGCCCGCAGGTCCCGCGACGGGCGGGCGTCGCCGGTGGGGGAGTCGCCGAGGTCGGCCCGCAGGCGGGCCAGCTCCACGCCGAGCCAGAGGTGGATCTCGATCATCTGATTGCCGACGGCGGCGAGCCGGTCGGCGGGTGAACTGGTCGGGTGCACGTTCGTCCCATGCGGTCCCCACGCCTCCATGCCCACGGCGGCCTTCGTGCCGGGTGCACCGCGACGCTGACCGCAGTCTAGCGTTCCGGTGTGCCTGGCTCGTCGGGCTCCGGGGGGTCGTGCCAGCGGGCCCGCCAGGCGGCCTCGTTGGCCTCGTGCGTCGTCCGTTCCTCGAACACGGCGGCCCGCAGCGCGTGCCGGGAGCCCGACATCACCAGCACCTCCACGGCCACCAGTCCGACGCAGATCACGGTGGCGAGAGCGAGCGCGCCCAGGGCCGGCAGGTGCTGGCCGACCGGCAGGGCGACCGTCAGCACCACGATCACGCCGACGCGGGTCCACGTGGCGGTGTGCAGGGTGCGGAGCTGGAACAGCATGTTGACGGCGAAATAGAAGATCAACCCACCGAAGAGCATGGGTACGGCGGGTCCCTCGATCCGTTGGGCGGGCCCGCCGGCCGGGTCGGTGACCTGGTGCAGGATCTCCTCGCTGCCGATGGAGAAGAGGATCACGGCGGCGATCATCGGTAGGTACAGGTACGCGTACGCGTCGCGGGCCATCGCCACGCGCGGGCCGCCCTCCGCCGCGTGCAGGGCGATCCGGGCGGCCGGCCCGACGAAGTCGAAGTGCGCCCACCACAGCGCGGCGGTGAGCACGATGCCGAGCGCGGCGGCCGCCACCGCAGGCCAGGTGACCGGTTGGCCGAGCAGGTTGCCGCCCACGCCCACGGAGATCACCGACTCGCCCAGCGCGATGATCAGGATGAGGTCGTAGCGTTCGGTCCAGTGTTCGGCGCTGGTCACCCCCCAGCCCCAGGTGCCGACAATGAAGCCGGTGGCGAACTGGACCACCACCACGGTGATCCACAGGCCGTCGCGGACCAGCGCGGCCCGGCTGGGGTCGCCGATCAGGGGCGGGAGGAGCGCGGCGGCCAGCAGCAGGACGATGCTAGCCGCCAACTCCGGCGCGAACCGGCGAAGCTGCCGGCGCTCCTGCGGGGTGTCGCGCACCACGTGCTGATACAGGATCCAGTGGATGCCGCGGACCACGACGTAGCTGATGGCCACCAGCATCGGGCCGGCGGCGCCCGCCTTCGGGTCGCTGAACGCCTGCGGCAGCGCGAGCGCGAACGAGAACAGGGCGGCCATCGCGATGACCATCAGCACCGGGACGTAGCCCTCGCCGAGGCGGACGCGGGTGGCGACCAGGCTGTGCACCACCCAGCACCACCAGAGCACGGCGAGCACCAGGCTGGCGTGCAGCAGCTGCCGGCCGGAGACGTTCGCGGCGGTGGCCCGGGTGATGATGAAGAACGAGAAGACGAAGACCAGGTCGAAGAAGACCTCGAACTTGTCCACCCGGGCGCCGGGGGCGATCGGGACGGCTGGTCCCAGTTGTCCACCCCGCCGGTAGCCGCCCACGGTCCCACTCTGGCAGCGTCCGGCCTGCTCGGAGGACGGAACGGGTCAGCCCGCGTCGCGGGACCGCAGACCGTCCATCAGCAGGTCGAGCAGCCGGTTACCTCCGGTCCGGGACGGGAAGACGCCTGGACCGCGGCCTGAGGCAGCCGTTCGCGGTTGCGCAGCGCGTCCGCCCGCACCGGGCGGGGGCTGGTTACCGGCGGGCCGACCGGCCCGCCCCACCCGGGACAAGGATGGATCATGACGACGAGCAACCCGATCACCACGTCGTTCGCCCATGACTCCACGGCCATGGACGTGATCCGGGGCGTGGACCTCGTCGGCCGGCGGGCGGTCGTCACCGGCGGATCGTCCGGCATCGGCGTGGAGACCGCCCGTGCCCTGGCCAGCGCCGGCGCGGAGGTCACCCTGGCCGTCCGCAACCCCGACGCCGGCCAGAAGGCCGCCGACGACATCACCGGCACCACCGGAAACGACCACGTCCTGATCGCCCCGCTCGACCTCGCCGACCAGGACTCGATCGCCGACTTCGTGGCCAACTGGGACGGCCCGCTGCACATCCTGGTCAACAACGCCGGCATCATGGCCGCGCCCCTGAGCCGCACCCCGCAGGGCTGGGAGATGCAGTTCGCCACCAACCACCTCGGGCACTTCGCGCTCGCCACCGGGCTGCGCCCGGCGCTCGCCGCCGCCGACGGGGCCCGGATCGTCTCGGTCAGCTCCGCCGCCCACCTGCGCTCGCCGGTGGTCTTCGACGACATCCAGTACGACCGCCGCGAGTACGAGCCGTGGCAGGCGTACGGGCAGTCGAAGACGGCGAACGTGCTCTTCGCCGTGGAGGCGACCCGCCGCTGGGCCGACGACGGCATCTTCACCAACTCGCTGATGCCCGGCGCGATCCGCACCAACCTCCAGCGCTACGTCAGCGAGGAGGAGCTGAACCGGTTGCGCGCGGGCAACGCGGCGGCGTGGAAGACCGTCGAACAGGGTGCCGCCACGTCGGTGCTGGTCGCCGCGTCGCCACTGCTCGACGGCGTGGGTGGGCGCTACTTCGAGGACTGCCAGCAGGCAGCCCCCGCCCGGCCCGGCGGGCGCACGGGCGTCGCGGAGTACGCGCTGGACCCGGAGGCCGCCGAGCGGCTCTGGCAGGTCTCGACCGAACTGCTCAAGAGTTGAGCGACGCGAACGAAAGGGCGCCCCGGTCGACGACCGGGGCGCCCTTTCGGCGTTGGCGTGGGATCAGGCCAGGCCCAGCTCCGACTCGAAGTTGCCGGCCTCCAGCCGCTCCTTGACCGCGGTCAGGAAGCGCGCCGCGTCGGCGCCGTCGATCAGCCGGTGGTCGTAGGACATGGCCAGGTAGACCATCGACCGGACCGCGACGACCTCGCCCAGCTCCGGGTCGTTGACCACGACCGGCCGCTTGACCACGGCACCCGTGCCGAGCATCGCCGACTGCGGCGACGGCACGATCGGGGTGTCGAAGAGCGCGCCCCGGCTGCCCGTGTTGGTCAGCGTGAAGGTCGCCCCGGCCAGCTCGTCCGGGCTGACCTTGTTGGTCCGGGTCCGCTCGGCCAGGTCCGCGACCCGCTTGGCGATGCCGCCCAGGTTGAGGTCGCCGGCGTTGTGGATGACCGGCGTCAGCAGGCCCCGCTCGGTGTCCACCGCGATGCCGAGGTGCTCCGCCTCCGGGTAGGTGATCGTGCCACCTTCAAGGTCCATCCGGGCGTTGACGATCGGGTACGTCTGGAGCGCCTCGACGGCGGCGAGGGCGAAGAACGGCAGGAAGGACAGCTTCACGCCGTGCCGCTGCACGAAGGAGTCCTTCGCCTGTGCCCGCAGCTTGGCGACCCGGGTGACGTCCACCTCGACCACAGTGGTGAGCTGCGCCATCTCGTGCAGCGACTCGTGCAACCGCTTGGCGATGGCCTTGCGGATCCGGGGGAGCTTCTCCGTGGTGCCCCGCTTGCCGCTCGGCTGCGGCTTCGCGGCCGGCGCGGTGGCGGCCGGCTGTGCCGCCGGAGCCGGCGCGGCCTTGGCGGCCTTCGCCTTCTCGGCCGCGTCGAGGACGTCCTGCTTGCGGATCCGGCCACCCACGCCGGTGCCGTTGAGCGAGCCCAGGTCGACGCCGTGCTCGCTGGCCAGCTTGCGGACCAGCGGGGTGACGTACCCGGCGGTCTCCTCGCCGCCACCCGGCGCCGGGGCGGACGGGCGCTGCGGCGCGGCGGTCGGCCCGGACGGCTGAGCCGCCTGCTCGGCCTGCGCCGGCTGCGCCGAGGTCTCCGCCTCGGCGGCCGGCTCGTTGTACGACATGCCCGGGGTGGGCTCCTCGACCTTCGGCTCCGGCTTCGGCTCGGCCTTCGGCGCCGGCTCGGCCTCCGCCTTCGGCTCGGGCTTCGGCTCGGGCTTGGCCTGAGCGGGGGCCCCACCGGCGACGCCGATGATCGCCAGGTCGGCGCCGACGTCGGCGGTCTCGTCCTCGGCGACCTTGATCTCCAGCACCGTGCCGGCGACCGGCGACGGGATCTCCGTGTCCACCTTGTCGGTGGAGACCTCCAGCAGCGGCTCGTCCACCTCGATGGTGTCGCCGACCTGCTTGAGCCAGCGGGTGACCGTACCCTCGGTGACGCTCTCACCCAGGGCCGGCATCTTCACCGCGGTGCCCTCGCCCGACGGCGCGGCGGCCGGAGCCGGCGTCTCGGCCGGGGTCTGGTCCTGCGTCACCTCGTCGGCGGTGCCCTCGGCGGCGGCCGTCGGCTCGGCGGCCGGCTCCGCCGACTCGGCCGGGGCCTGCTCCTGACCGGCGGCCTCGCCGCCACCGGTCGACTCGCCCTCACCGGCGATGACGGCCAACTCGCTACCGACCTCGGCGGTCTCGTCCTCGCCGACCACGATCCGGCTCAGCACGCCCGCCGCGGGCGACGGGATCTCGGTGTCGACCTTGTCGGTCGAGACCTCGAGCAGGGGCTCGTCGACCTCGACCGTGTCGCCCTCCTGCTTGAGCCAGCGCGTGACGGTGCCCTCGGTGACGCTCTCGCCGAGCCGGGGCATGGTGACCGATACCGGCATGTTCTCCAGACTCCTTCATTCCCCTTGGGGGATCTTCGCCCGTCGCCGGACGCCGCGGTTTGGGTGATCAGGCGTGCGCGTGCAGCGGCTTGCCGGCGAGAGCCAGGTGCGCCTCGCCCAGGGCCTCGTTCTGGGTCGGGTGGGCGTGCACGAGCTGGGCGACCTCGGCCGGGTAGGCCTCCCAGTTGTAGATGAGCTGCGCCTCACCGATCAGCTCACCCACCCGCGCGCCGACCATGTGGACGCCGACGACCGGGCCGTCCTCGACCCGGACCAGCTTCACGAAGCCGGTGGTCTTGAGGATCTGGCTCTTGCCGTTGCCGCCGAGCGAGTAGTTGTACGCCTGGACCTTGTCGGCCCCGTACTGCTCCTTGGCCTTCGCCTCGGTCAGGCCCACCGACGCCAGCTCCGGGTCGCAGTAGGTGACCCGCGGGATGCCGACCTCGTCGATGACGGCCGGGGTCTGCCCGGCGATCTCCTCGGCGACGAAGATGCCCTGCTGGAAGCCCCGGTGCGCGAGCTGGAGGCCCGGCACGATGTCGCCGACGGCGTAGACGTTCGGCACGCTGGTGCGCAGCCGCTCGTCGGTCAGCACGTAGCCGCGGTCCATCGTGACGCCCTGCTCCTCGTACCCGAGGTTGGCGGTGTTCGGGCCGCGACCGACGGCGACCAGCAGCAGCTCCGCCTCGACGGTCTCGCCGCCGGAGATGGTCAGCTTGACGCCGTTCTCGGTCTTCTCGACCTTCTCGAACGGCTTGCCGACCTTGAAGTTGATCTTCCGCTTGCGGAACGCCCGCTCCAAAGCCTTGGACGACTCCTCGTCCTCGGCGGCCACCAGCCGAGGCAGCGCCTCGACGATCGTCACGTCCGCGCCGAAGGACTTCCACACACTGGCGAACTCGACGCCGATCACACCGCCGCCGAGGACGATCACCGACGAGGGGACCCGGTCCAGGGTCAGCGCGTGGTCGCTCGTGATGATCCGCTCGCCGTCGACCTCCAGGCCGGGCAGGCTCTTGGCGTACGAGCCGGAGGCCAGGACGATGTTGCGGCCGGTGTAGAGCTTGCCGTCCACCTCGACCACGTTCTTGCCGACCAGCTTTCCGGCGCCGGCCACGAAGGTGATGTTCTTCGAACCGCCCACCAGACCCTGCAGACCCTTGTACAGCCGGGAGATCACGCCGTCCTTGTACGAGTTGACGCCGGCCATGTCGACGCCGACCAGCTCGGCCTTCACACCGAACTGCTCCGACTCGCGGGTCTGGTCGGCGATCTCCGCCGCGTGCAGCAGCGCCTTGGTCGGGATGCAGCCGTTGTGCAGGCAGGTCCCGCCGAGCTTGCCCTTTTCGATCAGCGCGACGGACAGGTCCAGCTGGGCGGCGCGCAGCGCCGCCGCGTAGCCGCCGCTGCCACCTCCGAGGATGACGATGTCGAAGGTCGCTTCGTTCGGCTCGCTCACGTCCAACTCCCAGGTCGCGTCACTGCATCGGGGGTCACGGAGGGGTAACACGGACACACCCCACCTCGGTCATCTTGTCACCACCGGGCACAGGGTGCGTAGTGAGGTGCCCAACGACACGTCATCGACACGTACCCTTGGCACCGTTGTCGATGACATGACGTGGGGGAGCGGTTCGGTGGGGTTGTTCCGGCGCCGGAAGCAGGCGCGTGTGCTGAGCCACGACCGCGCGGCCGATCCCGGCGATCTGGACCATCTCGCGAACTTCATCCGCAGCCGGCGCGGCGTCGAGGCGTTCATCGAGCCCCGGACGACGGTCACCCAGACCACAGTCATCCTGATCGCCGACGACGGGGAGTGGACGCGCCGCCGCATCGACGGCCCGGACGGCGCGCGGCGCTTCGCGTACCGGATGGGCATCCCGGTGTACGACGTCCGGCTGATGGGCTACCCGCAGCGGATGCGCGACTTCAACGAGCGCCGCAAGCGCCGACCCGACCAGTACTGAAATGCCGAGGGGCCCCGGAAGGGGCCCCTCGGCATTACGTCCGTCAGCCGTTGGCGGCGACGTCCTCGACCAGCTGGACGAGCGTGCGGACCGGCACGCCGGTGCCGCCCTTGGTCCAGTAGCCGGTCGGCTCGCCCGAGTGGTAGCCCGGCCCGGCGATGTCGATGTGCGCCCACGCCACGTCGTCGGCCACGAACTCGCGCAGGAACACGCCGCCCTGCAGCATGTGCCCGGCCCGGTCCATCCCGGCGTTGACCTGCGAGATGTCCGCCACGTCGGAGTCCATGCCCTTGCGCACGTCGTCCGGCAGCGGCATCGGCCAGGCCGGCTCGCCGACCGCGTCGCCGACCGTCCGGACCCGCTCGCACAGCTCGGGGGTGCCCATCACGCCGGCCACCCGCTTGCCCAGCGCGATCACCTGACCGCCGGTCAGGGTGGAGGTCTCGAACAGGTAGTCGGTGCCGTCGGCGCACGCGCGGGCGATGGCGTCGGCCAGGACCATGCGGCCCTCGGCGTCGGTGTTGAGCACCTCCACCTTCTTGCCGCTGAACATGCTGATCACGTCGCCCGGCCGGTAGCTGGTGCCCGACGGCATGTTCTCGGCCATCGGCAGGTACGCGCTGACCGCCACCGCCGGCTTCAGCGCCGCGATCGCCAGCATGGCCGCGCCCACCGCGGCGGCGCCCGCCATGTCGGACTTCATCTCCCACATGCCCTGCGCCGGCTTGATCGAAATGCCACCGGTGTCGAAGGTGATCCCCTTGCCGACCAGCGCGACCCGCTTGCCGTTGCCGCCGTCCTGCGGCGTGTAGGTGAGCTTCACCAGTCGCGGCGGGGCCTCCGAGCCCTGCCCGACCGCGATGATGCCGCCGTACCCGCCCGCGGCCAGCGCCGCCTCGTCCAGCACCTCGACGCCGAGGCCCGCGTCGCGGGCGGCGGCGGCCACGGCGTCGGCGAACGACGGGGGCCGCAGCTCGTTCGGAGCGGTGTTCACCCAGTCCCGGCTGAGCCGGACCGCGCCGGCGACTGCCTGCGCTCGGGTGATCTCCGCCTGGGCGGCCGGCTCAGCGGCGTCCGGAACGGCGATCAGCACGTCGGCCACCGGCTCCCGCCGGGTCGGCTGCGGACGGGTCTTGTAGCCGGCGAACCGGTACCCGCCGAGCAGCGCGCCCTCGGCGACCGCGCGCAGCGCGTCCGGCGCGTCCGCGTCGTCGGGCAGCGGCATGCTCAGCGCCACCTTCGGCGCACCCGCCAGGGCCCGGACCGCCGCGCCGGCGGCGCGGCGCAGCGTCTCCGGTGCCGGGGCGGCGCCCGTCGGCTCCGGGCCGAGCCCGACCGCGACGACCAGCGGGGCGGTGACGGTGCCCAGCGTGGCCAGCTTGATGACCTCACCCGCCCCACCGGTCGCGCCGAGCAGCGCGAGGGTCTCGGTCAGCTTGCCGTCGAAGGCGACGGCGATGCTCTCCGCGCCGCTGGCGAGCAGCAGGTTGCCGGCGAGGCCGCTGGTGGCGCCCTGCTCTCCGGTCTGGCTGTGCACGCCGATCACGATCGCGTCGACGGCGAGCTCGGCCGGGTCGGTGTCGACCAGGCTCAGGTTGGTGGTGCGGGGTGATGTCACTGAAGCTACTCCGGGCGGGCCGGGCCGGTCGCGGCGTCGCGTACCAGCGGTGAAGGTCTCCGGCGGAACCTACCCGCCGGACGTCAGGGCTGTCCCGTCGATCACACCAACGGGGTCCCGCCGATGCTAACCAGCGGCGTTACCCCCGGTAAGTTGCCACCCATGACCGACGTGACCTCCGACGCCGCCGCGACCCGGCTGCGTCGTTCCCCGCTGCACGAGCGGCACACCGCCGCCGGCGCCAAGTTCGCCCCCTTCGGGGGCTGGGAGATGCCGCTGGAGTACGCCGGCGGCGGGGTGCTCAAGGAGCACGCCGCGGTGCGTACGGCGGTGGGGGTCTTCGACGTGTCGCACCTGGGCAAGGTTCGGGTGGCCGGCCCCGGCGCGGCCGACTTCGTCAACTCCTGCCTCAGCAACGACCTGCGCCGCATCGGGCCCGGCCGAGCGCAGTACACGCTGTGCTGCGACGACGCCACCGGCGGCGTTGTGGACGACATCATCGCCTACCTGTACGCCGAGGACCACGTCTTCCTCATCCCGAACGCCGCGAACACCGCCGAGGTGGTGCGCCGGCTGCGCGCCGCCGCCCCGGAGCGGATCACCATCACCGACGAGCACGAGGCGTACGCGGTGCTGGCCGTGCAGGGCCCCCGCTCGGGCGAACTGCTCGCCGCTCTCGACCTGCCCACCGAGCACGGCTACATGAGCTTCGACGCCGCCAGCTTCACCGACAGCCTCGCCGAGGTGGAACTGACCGTCTGCCGTACCGGCTACACCGGCGAGCTGGGCTACGAGCTGGTCGTGCCGGCGGAGCACGCGGTGACCGTGTGGGACGCGCTGTTCGCCGCCGGCAAGGCGTTCGAGCTGCGCGCCTGCGGGCTGGCCGCCCGGGACACGCTGCGCACCGAGATGGGCTACCCGCTGCACGGTCAGGACCTCTCGCTGGACATCACCCCGGTGCAGGCCCGCTCGGGCTGGGCGGTCGGGTGGGACAAGCCGGCCTTCTGGGGTCGCGACGCGCTGCTCGCCGAGAAGGCCGCCGGCCCCCGACGTACGCTCCGCGGCCTGGTGGCCGTCGACCGCGCCATCCCGCGCCCCGGCATGACCCTGCACGTGGGCGACAAGCAGGTCGGCACGGTGACCAGCGGCACCTTCAGCCCGACCCGCAAGCAGGGCATCGCCCTGGCCCTGCTGGACACGGACGCCAACCTGGCCGACGGCGACGAGGTGCAGGTCGACATCCGAGGCCGCCAAGCCCCCCTGCGCCTCCAGAAACCCCCCTTCGTAACGCCCTCAACCCACTAACCCCACCCCACCCCCTCCCCACCCCGCCGCCCCGGGCCCCGACCTGGTTGATCATGAAGTTATTGCCACGACACGCCGATGCCGGTGGCAATAACTTCATGATCAACGCGGATGGGGCGGGAGCCGGAGGGGGTGGGGGAGCCGGAGGGGGTGGGGTTAGGGGGTTGGGGTGGTGGGGGGTTCGCCGGAGTCCAGGACTGCCTGGGTCCAGCCGCCTTCGATGACTCCGGTCGCGTTCAGGACCGCCCAGTCGACGACGTCGGTCGCCTCCACCACCACAGGGGCGCCGATGCGTACGCTCTCGTCGGTGTTGGCGTCGCTGGCGCTGACGCCGACGATCCGCTCCGGGGTCTCCCACGAGGTGACGCCCGCCCAGACGTACTCCGGGCCGTCGTCGCCCGGCAGGCCGTACTTGACGACCAGCTGCGACTCGGCCGGTAGCTGGCCGGCGACGAAGCGGGCCCGCGCGTCGCCCAGGGCGGCCCGGGCGGTGGCGACCGCGCTGCTCATCGCGTCACCGGAACGCGCGTAGCGCACGTCCGGCTGGATGCCGGAGAACAACGTCGCGCAGGCGGCTGCGTAGTAGCGCCCGTCCGGGCCGGGATGCCCGGCCGGCGGACGCAGGCTCAGGAACGAGTCGGCCTCCGGGTCGGTCGCCGGGTCCAGCTCCAGGCGCAGCAGCACCGGGGCCGTCGCGCCATGCTGCTCCGGGTTGCCGTACGCCACCGCGATGTCGTGCCCGGTCACCGTGGCCAGCACCGGCAGCTGCACGAACGCGGGCACCTCCTCGCCGGTGAGCCCGTCGGTCCAGTCCCGCAGCAGCCGCCGGGCCGCCCCGGTCATCACCGCACCCCAGGCGCGGGTCAGATGGTCGGGCACCCCCTGGGTCTGCAACTCCAGCAGACCGAAGCGCCGCAGCCCCTTCGTGGTGAACCACAGCCCCTCGGTGTCCGAGGAGTACGGCACCAGCACCCAGTCGATCAGCCGGATCCGGCCCTGCTCGTCGGGGAGTGAGCGCAGCGCGGTCGCCGGGTCGAGGAACTGGAGGCCGAAGACGTCCACCACGTCGCCGTCGACGGACTCCGCCACCGCCGCCGCCACCGCCCGGGCCGCCCACTCGTGCGCGGGCGGCCAGCCCGGCCGGTACTCCGCCTGGACCACGACCAGGTGTGTCGCCGCGGCCAGCCGGGCCAACTGCGCCTCGGTGGCGCCGAACGCGGTGAGCAGATCCGGCGGGAGCGCGGGGAACTCGGCGATCGGCCGGGTGTCCACGCTCATCAGCGGGCTGTCCAGCATCTGGCGGGCGAGCCCGTGCACCGGCTCGGCCAGTCGGCCGGTCAGCGCCGCCACCGCCGTCTTCGCGCTGACCTTCGGCAGCCCCGCCATCGGCACCAGGTAGGTCGCGCTGAGCGACTCCGGCACCGGTACGGGCAGGAAGTCGTCCGTGATGAGCATGTGGGTTCCCCCGGTGGCCGTGCCGGTGCTGTCGAGCCGAACGCTACCCGGCCGGCCGCGCCGGCTTCAGGCGGACAGCACCACACCGAGGTAGACCAGCGTGGTGACCACCTCGACGGTCGCGCCGAGCACGTCGCCGGTGATCCCGCCGAGCCGGCGTACCACGTGGGCCAGCAGCGCGACCGCGACGGCGAGCGCGGCGCCGACGGCGAGCGGCCCCTGCCACGGGCGGCCCGGCACCGCGGGCACCGCCAGCAGCACGACGGCGACCGCGCCGACGGCCAGCGCCACCGGGCCGACGGTTCCCGCCACCAGGGCCCCCAGCCCGTCCGGCCGGGCCGCGGGCACGCCCCGTCGGCACGCCACCGTCACACCCAGCCGCCCGGCCGCGGTGGCCGCCACCACCGCCGCGAGACACGCCGGCCAGGACCGGCCGGCCAGGTTGGCGAGCGCCGCGGCCTGCACCAGGAGTACGACCACCAGCGCGACCACGCCGAACGGTCCGACGTCCGGCTTCTTCATGATCTCCAGGGCGGCAGCCCCCCGCCGGTACGACCCGAGCGCGTCCACGGTGTCGGCCAGCCCGTCCAGGTGCAGCCCTCGGGTGAGCAGGGCGGCGGCGCCCACCGTCACGCCGGCGGCCACCAGCGGGGGAGCGAGCAGGCCGGTCAGCAGCAGGACGCCGCCCAGCAGCACGCCGAGCAGCGCGCCGACGGCCGGGGCGAGCGCCATCGCGGTACCCGCCACCGGGCGGTCGATCCGGCCGGCGCGTACCGGCAACGTGCTGAAGGTGGTGACCGCCAGCCGGGCTCCCGCGACGAGCCGCGACTCAGCCGGCACGCCAGCCCGACGCCGGCTGCTCGTCCGCCCCCGTGCGGGTGGGCCCCGGCCCGGCCGGCTCCGGCTCGGCGAACTCCGGGTCGGTGTAGTCGGGCCCGGTGTACGCCGGCTCGGCGTCGTCGGGCTCGGCGTCGTCGGGCTCCGGGTCGGCCTGCGGCTCGTCGGCCCGGTCCGCGTCGGCGTCGCCCGCCAGCGACGGGTGCACCGGCAGCGCGGCGGCCAGTGCCAGCACCGAGCGCAGCAGCGGCAGCGCGACCAGGGCGTTGGCGCCCTCGCCGAGGTCCAGCCGCAGGTCGAGCAGGGGCGTGAGGCCGAGCACGTCGGCGGCCAGCCGCACCGCGGGGTGCTGGCCGTGGTCGGCCAGCAGGCACCAGTGCCGCGCCTGCCCGGCCAGGTCACGGCTGACCATCCCGGCGGCCAGCCCGACCGGCCCGTCCAGCAGCACCGGCACCCGGCGGGCGGTGGCGCCCAGCAGCACGCCGGTGGCCACCGCCACATCGCCGCCGCCCAGCTCGGACAGCACGTCCTTCGCGCCGCGTGGCGAGCGGCGGGTGCGGTGCAGCGCGTCGCGCACCGCCGCGCAGCGGACCATCCAGGCCGCGTCGTCGATCTCACCGGAATCGGTGATCACCCGGCCCAGCACCGCCGGTGGTTCCGCGCCGGCCGTGGCCGCCAGCACCGCCGCCGCGGCCGCCTCGGTGCCGGCGCCGCACGCCCCCAGGACCAGCAGTTGTACGCCCGCGTCGGCGGCCTGCTCGGCCAGCCGCCAGCCGTAGCGCAGCGCCGACTCGACCTGCTCGCCGGTGAGCGCCGGCTGGGTCTCCATCGGCGCGGAGGCGGGGGTGTCCACCACCTGCAGGCTCGCGCCGCTCTCGGCGGCCAGCCGGGCCAGCGCACCCCGCCCGGCGCGGGCCTGTGCGGCCCGACGCGCCGACTCGCCCGCGACGGTGCCGGCCGACGCGCCACCGGCGTGGTCGCCGTTGAGCAGCAGCACCCGCACCGAACCCCAGGCGGCCGGCGTCGACGTGCCCTGGGTGGCGGCGGCGAAGCCGACCACCCGGTCCAGCACGCCCAGCCCGGCACCGGGTACGTCCAACGTGGCCAGCCGGTCCACCGCCTGCGGACCGGCGTAGTCGTCGGGCATCGGCAGCTCCATGCCCGGCTGGATGACCAGCCCGGTGGCCACCATCGGCAGCGCCATCGTCGGCGCGGCCCAGGGGTTGCCGGGCTCCTGGTTCGGGGCGACCGGCGGGGTGTGGGTCAGCACGTCCGGCAGTTGGACCTCGGGGGTGGGCTCGGCGTCGAGCAGGCTCGTGCCGGCCTGGAATGCGCCGGTCTGGCTCGCGGCCGGCGACACAGGGCTCGCCGACGCGCTCACGGTCGCGGCGGCGGCAGCAGCAACGGCGGTGGTGGGTGCCGGCTTCAGCCAGGCCGGTTGGCCCGCGACCACCAGCACCACTGCGTCGCAGGCATCGGCGACCGCGCGGTTGGCCGCGCCGAGCGCGTCGGTGAACGCCCGGCCCAGCGGGGTGGTCGGCACCAGCGACAGCCCCACCTCGGGGCTCACCAGCACCACCCGCGCCGCGCAGGTGCGGATCGCCTCGGCCAGCTCGGCGATCGTCGCCACGTCGTCGGCGGGCTGGTACTCCGGGTCGAGCAGCACGGTCACCCAGCCGCCCAGGTCGTCCACGAGAAGCGTCTCGTTGGGCTCGGCGGATTCGAGCACGTCCGCCAGCCGACGCGGCTCTCCGGCGGTCTCCTCGGTGGTCCAGCTGCCCGGCCGCCGGGCGCGGTGCGTCGCCAGCCGGGTCGCCCACTCGGTGTCCTCCGGGTCGCCCTCCGGCGCGGTGGCGATGTAGCGAACCACCGGCGCGTCGGCGACCAGGGACTCGGCGAACTCGGACTTGCCGGACCGGATACCGCCGAGCACCAGGACCGTGTTCCACCCGTCAACGGACATGTCCGTACCTTAGTTCTCATGCCCCGGGTCTGGGCACGTCGCCCCAGCCCTGCCGACGATCGAAAGTCCGTTCCGCGTCCATTGCAGGCAAGCGTCCGCTTCCCTCCTGCGCCGTCCGCAGCGCCCCCGCGAGCGCCGGCAATCTTGGACAGTTTCCGTCAGCTCGGAACGGAAAGTGTCCAAGATCTAGCCCGCCCCGGTGTCCGGGGGCGAGGAGCGTGGCGCAGCGTCGTGGGTGGTCAGCCGCAGTGTTCGAACCCGCTGCCGTAGCTGACCCCGCCGGTGGCGCCGCCCCACTTCACGCACGCGCCAGCGGCGGAGGCCCGCACCGGGCCCGCGTAGTAGTCGAACGAGCCGCTGTCGGTGCTGCGGGCCCGTCCCTGCACCTCCAGGTACGCCGACGCCGCAGTCCTGGCCCCGACCGCGGTGTCCTTGAGGGTGACCACGCAGTTGTTGCCGTTGCCCGAGTGGTAGAGCAGGTAGACGCGACCCTGACGGCGGCCGCCACCGTCGGTCAGCGTCGCCGAGTCGATCACCTGATAGCCGCTGCCGCACGCCTGCGCCGCCGTGTACGGGTTGGGCCGGCCCGCCGGGCTGCCACTGGACGTCGGTCTGCCGCTGGCCGCCCCGGTCGGCGTGGTCCCCGGCGCCGCGCTGCGGGTGACCGGGCTGCCGCTGGCGGGCGTACCCGATCGGTCGCCGCCGGTCGGTGTGGCGGTCGCGGTCCGGTCGGCGCTCGGCGTGCCACTGGCCCGGGGTCCCGGGGTGGTGGTGTCCGCGGTCGGCAGCGCGACGCCGGTGCCCGACGTCGACTCGCCCGTCAGCGCCGCCGGATCGGTCGTCCTGCCCGGCCCGGCGTCCGGCCGCAGCGCCGCCACGGCTCCGCCGACGAGCGCGATCAGAATGATCGCGCCCACCCCGACCAGCAGCGGCAGGCGTCGCCGGCTTGACGACGTCGGCAACGGATCCTCGCGGGTCGGCCCGGTCTCGGTTGGCCGGATCTGGACCATCCCGGCCCGGAAGGCCGGTGGCAGGGCCGGATCCGTGGTCGGGACCGGCGGCGTCGGCGCGGGGGTCGGCACGGGCGGCGTGGGACTCGAAACGGGCGGAACCGGCGGCGCGACGGGCGGCGGGGCGGTGGCGCCCACCACGGGCGGGGCGGGTGCGGCCACCGCCCACGGAGGGCGGGCGGAGGGCGGGATGCTGGCCAGGGTCGCGTCGCGGGCATCAGCGGCGGCAGCGGCCAGCTCAGCGGCGCTGGCGTACCGGTCCGCGGGCCGCTTGGCCATCGCCCGCGCGACCACCGCCGTCACCGCGAGCGGCGTGTCCGGCGGTAGCGGGGCCGGCTCGTCCTGGGCGTGCCGCAACGCCACCGCGAGCGGGTTGTCGCCGTCGAACGGTGGCTGCCCGGCCAGGCAGAAGTACGCCACCGCCCCGAGGGCGTAGATGTCCGTGGCGGCGGCGACCGGCTGGCCGGTGGCCTGCTCGGGAGACATGTACGCGGCGGTGCCGAGCACCATGTTCGCGGCGGTCAGCCCGGCCATGCTGCGGGACCGGGCGATGCCGAAGTCGACGAGCACCACCCGACCGTCCGCCTTGACCAGCAGGTTGCCGGGCTTCACGTCCCGGTGCACGATGCCGGCGAGATGGGCGGTGTGCAGGGCGTCGGCGGCCTGCGCCAGCACCGACATGGTGGTGGCCGCGTCCAGTCGACCCGCCGTGCGTACCCGGACCGACAACGGCTCGCCCTCGACGTACTCCATCACCAGGTAGTCGACCCGGCTGCCGTCGGCGAGCGCGGCCTGCCCGACGTCGTGCACCGCGACCACGCCGGGGTGCCGCAACGCCGCGAGCATCCGCGCCTCGGCGCGGAAGCGGGCGGTGAACTCCGGATCGGCGACCAGCGACGGCAGCAGTACCTTCACCGCCACCTCGCGCTCCAACAGCACGTCGGTGCCCCGCCAGACCGCGCCCATCCCGCCCGTCGCCACCCGCTCGCCCAGCCGGTACCGGTCGCCGAGCAGCACTCCCCGTGTCAGCACCGAGCCACCGTATCGGCCCGCACCGACGGGGGTTGATCAACCCGTGGGTTGCCGCGGGGGGCGAGCGAGCGGCCGTTGCGCGCCGGGCCGACTACGCTGGCGGGGGTTCGTCCCACGGGGACTTCAGCGGCGAGGGGAGACGCGGCATGGCGTGGAGCTGGCGGTACGAGGGCACGGACGGTCAGACGGTGGAGGGCCCGGCGGAGTCGTTCGGCAGCCAGGCCGACGCCGAATCCTGGATCGGTCAGACCTGGCGTGAGCTCGCGGCGTCCGGCGTCACCTCGGTCGCGCTCGTCGAGGACGACCGGGTGGAGTACCGGATGAGCCTGCTGCCCACGGCCGAGTGATGGCCTACGACCGGCCGGGCGCCGACGGGCTGGTGCTCGGCGTGCCCAAGGCGGCGTTCCGGCCCAGCCCGGTCTTCCTCGGCCTGGTCGCGCTCTTCGCGGTCAGCGGGGTGCTGGCCTGGAACGGCTACGGCAGCGTCCGCTTCGACGTGTTCGTGTTCGTGGTGTCCGGCTGGCTGGTGTCGCTCTGCCTGCACGAGTACGCCCACGCCGTGGTGGCCTACCGCGCGGGCGACCGGGACATCGCCCACCGCGGTTACCTGACGCTCAACCCGTTCAAGTACACCCACCCCCTGCTGTCGATCGTGCTGCCGGTGGTGGTGGTGCTGCTCGGCGGCATCGGCCTGCCCGGCGGCGCGGTGTGGGTGGACCGGCACGCCATCGGGGGGCGACTGCGGCACACCCTGGTCAGCCTCGCCGGCCCGGCGACCAACGTGCTGTTCACGTTGCTGCTCGTGCTGGCGGTGCGACTCGGCACGTCCTCGGGTGGCCCGGTGGAGTTCTGGGCCGGGGTGGCGCTGCTGGCGTTCCTCCAGCTCACCGCGAGCGTGCTCAACCTGCTGCCGGTGCCCGGCCTGGACGGCGGCAACATGATCCAGCCGTGGCTCAATCCGCAGTGGCGCAGGATGTACGACCTGTTCGCCCCGTACGGCTTTCTTCTGCTCTTCGCGCTGCTGTGGAACCCGCGCATCGGCGGCTGGTTCTTCGACGCGGTCTTCGCCGTGGGTGACCTGCTCGGCCTGCCGTCGTGGCTGTACGCCGCCGGCCTGGACCTGATCCGGTTCTGGCGGAGCTGAGTCGAGCTGAGTTGTCCGGTCCGGCCGGCGCGGGTGCGCCGACCGGACCGGACCCGCGTCAGGGCCGCTCGGCGGGAGACTCGGTCTTGGCCGGGTCCCGCTCGGTGACCGGCTCGACGATCTCGTCGATGGCCTTGAGCAGCTCGGCGTCGAGCTTCACCCCGGCCGCCTTCACGTTGTCGTGCACCTGCTCGGGGCGGGACGCGCCGATGATCGCCGACGAGACGTTCGGGTTCTGCAGGACCCACGCCACGGCCAGCTGGGCCATGCTCAGCCCGGCCTGCTCGGCGAGCGGCTTGAGCTGCTGCACCCGGGTCAGGACGTCGTCGTTCATGAACCGGGAGATGAAGTTCGCGCCCGACTTCTCGTCGGTGGCACGGGAACCGGCCGGCGGCGGCTGCCCCGGCAGGTACTTGCCGGAGAGCACGCCCTGGGCCATCGGCGACCAGACGATCTGGCCGATGCCCAGCTCCTCGCTGGCCGGCACGACCTCGGTCTCGATGACCCGCCACAGCATGGAGTACTGGGGTTGGTTGGAGACCAGCGGGACGTGCAGCTCCCGGGCGAGCGGGTGGGCGGCCCGCAGCTGCTCGGCGGTCCACTCGGAGACGCCGATGTAGTGCGCCTTGCCGGAGTGCACGACGTCGGCGAACGCCTCCATCGTCTCCTCCAGCGGCGTGCTGTGGTCGTACCGGTGGGCCTGGTAGAGGTCCACGTAGTCGGTGCGCAGCCGGCGCAGGGAGCCGTTGATCGACTCCATGATGTGCTTGCGGGACAGGCCGCGGTCGTTGCGACCCGGCCCGGTGGGCCAGTAGACCTTGGTGAAGATCTCCAGGCCCTCGCGACGCTCGTTCTGCAGCGCCCGGCCGAGCACGTCCTCGGCCCGGGTGCCGGCGTACACGTCGGCGGTGTCGAAGGTGGTGATCCCCGCGTCGAGGGCGGCCCGGACGCAGGCGTTCGCCGCGTCCTCCTCGACCTGTGAACCGTGGGTGATCCAGTTGCCGTACGAGATCTCGCTGACCATCAGGCCAGAACGGCCCAGGTGTCGGAATTCCATGCCCCGACCATAACTCCGGTGGATCACGATCGCCGAGCGACGACTCAGAGCACCGGGTTCGCGTCGGTCAACAGCCGGTCGATCTCCTCCAGCACCGCCGCGCGATCGGGGTGCACCAGGTCGATCAGCGGCCCACCCCGCCGGTCCAGCGCGCCCCACCGACCGTTGCCGCTGACCACCAGGAACGCCACCGGGTGGATGACCACCATCGGGTACGACGGCTGGACCAGCACCGCGCCGGTCCGGTCCACCACACCGCGCCGACCGGCCACGTCGACGACCACGAGACCCTCGTCGGTGAAGCCGTCGACCGGACCCGCGTCGGTCAGCTCGGTGACGAAGCCGTGGTATCGGGTCGGCACCACGATCCGGCCGGTCCGGTCGACCGCACCCCACCCCTCGCGCTTCACCGCGGCCAGCCCTCGGCGGAACGGCCGTACGTCGGCGAAGTTGGGCGGAACCTGCACCGCGCCGGTCGGGTCGATCGCCGTCCACCCGCCGTCGGTGAACACCCAGGCCAGGCCGTCGCTGAACGGGCGCACCGCCCGGTACGAGGGCGGGATCACCGTCGTACCCAGCAGGTTGATCAGGGACCACCGGTCGGTGTCCGGCCGCCGGACCCAGGCCAGCCCGTCGTGGAAGGGCTGCGCCTCGGCGTACCGGGCGGGAATGACAACGTCGCCGGCGTGGTCGGTGTAGCCCCACAGCGGTCCGTCCCGGTCCGGCTGCGGGGGCCGGTCACGGTCGAGCACCTCTTCCCGACTCCGGGGGTACGGCCCGAAGCCGTCGGCAGAAGCCCGCGCGGTGACCGCGTCGAGGGCCACCCGGATCCGGTCCAGCAGCTCGGCGTCGCCGGCCCCGCGCAGGTCGAGCGCCCGCTCGAAGTGGTGGCAGGCCTCCATCAGCCGGCCCTGGTCATAGCAGCACCGCCCGGCGTGCTCGTGCAGGGCGGCGCGCAGCCGGTCGGGCAGTTCGATCGAGTTGGCCTCGGCGAAGAGCTGGTCGGCCTCGGCGTAGTCGCCCCGCCAGCGCAGCACGTGGGCCAGCCGGGCCTGGGCCAGCGCGGTCCGGCGCAGCTCGCCGGTGGCTTCGGCGTAGGTGAGGGCGAGCCGGCCGTCGGCCAACGCGTCGTCGAGGTCGCCGAGGATCCGCGAGGCGACCGCGCGCAGACTCAGCAGCCGCGCACGGGCCTTGTTGTCGACGGCCGAGCCCAGCTTCTCGGTCAACCGCCGCCGGATGGCCCGCATGGCGTCCGGCTCCGTCAGCTCCTCGCGCAGGGTCACCGGGTCCAGCCGCCAGCGGTACGCGGCCAGGACCTGCTCCGGGTCGCCCTGATCGGCCAGCGAACGACGGGGCGGCTCCGGCGCCGTGGCGGGCGGCGCCGACACCGGCGCGTCCTGGTCGGACGACCCGCTGCGCGGCCCGGGAATGCCAGCGAGCGGTACGGCGGAGACGGGCGCGGCGGGTGGCGCGGACACGGGCGCCTGCGCGGCCGGCGGTGCGGAGACGGGTGCTTGCGCGGCCGGCGGTGCGGAGACCGGCGGTGCGAGTGCCGCCGGGGGTACGGGCTCCGGTGCGGGCGGTGCGGACACGGGCGCCGTCGCGGTGGGCCGTTCCGCTGCCGGCTCGGGCGGCGGCGTGCGCGTCGCCTCGGTCGCCGGACCGGACCCGGCCGGGTCGGCATCCGGGTCCGGGCTGGCGGTCGATGGGTACGCGTTGCTCGACGCGGGCGGGGCCGATGCCGGCCGGTCCCACGGTCCGGCGTCGGCGAGGCGGTCCCGCGACGCGTCGGTGGATGCGTCGGCGGTCGGCGCGCTCGTCGCACCAGTGACCTGGCGGATGTCGTCGGGGGCGAGGTCGCTGTGGTGCCCCGACGCCTCTGTGTACGGCTCACCGCCGAGCGGACGGTGGATGTCGCCCGACACCGGCTCGGCGGCCGCCGCTGCGTCGTCGGCATCGTCGACCAGGTCGTCCGACCAGGCGCGTGGAGCACCGGAGACCGGGTGTGCCGGCGGTCCGGAGATCGGCTCCCGTCCGTCGGTCGGGGTCGGTTCGGTGGAGGGCTCCACGTGGGTGGCGAGGTCGTCGACCCGGGGGCGACGCTCAGCGTCGGCCACCTCCATCGGGGTGGCCGAGGCCGGCGGCGCCGAGACAGGCCAGGCCGAGTCCGGCGGCGCGAGGGCTGGCGGGGCCGAGACGGGCCAGGCCGAGTCCGGCGGCGCGGAGACAGGCGGTGCCGAGACAGGCTGCGCCGAGGCGGGTGGGGCGGGGCGTACGGCGATCGGATCGGCTGGTGGTGCGGACACCGGCCGGCTCGGTGGTGGGGAGACCGGGTCGGCGAGCGGTCCGGAGATCGGTGTCGCAGCGGTCTCGACGGCCGAGTCGGGCCGCCGGTCGGCTGCGGGGTCGCTGACCAGCGGTTGGGCGGACGCCGCCGACGGGACGTGCGCGTCCTCGGCGTGTGGCGAGCCGGCCGACCCGTCGCCGGGCTTCCAGTCCTCGGTCGTCTCGGCGACGGTGGTGGTCTCGGGTTCCTCGGTCGGCCGCTGGTCCGCTGGTGTCTCGTCCTGGTCGGACACGACCGGCTGGGCGCCCGGGCTGAACCAGGCTGCCGGCCCCCGGGCCGACGCCTCCGCTGGCTCCGCAGCGGTCGGCACTGGCGCTTCCGAGGGCGCCGGGGGCACGTAGCGACGCGGTACGCCCGGGGCGATCGGAAGCGCCGGCTCGGCATCCGGCGCGGGCGCCGAGGACGTCGGCGTCACGGGGGTGGGGGGCTGCTCCGGCCGCTGCCAGGACGGTGGGGGAGCGACCGGCGGGCGGTCATCCGCAGGCGGCGAGGGCCGCTGCCCAGGTGTGGGTTGTGGGGGCTGGTCCTGCGGGGCGGGACGGGCCGGCGGCGCCGGGTGCGAGCGGTTGTCCGGGCCGGGATAGCGCGGTGGCGCGGTGGCGCGAGGGTCGGCAGTCGAAGCCGGTTCGGTGGGTGTGCGGTGCTCGGGCCGCTGCGGCGACTCCGGCCGCTCGTCCGAGGACGGAGGATCCACCGGGGCGGGCAGGAACTCCAGCCGCAGCCGGGCGGCCGGTGGACCGGAGACGGGGACGTCCGCCGGGGAGACCGGTGCGGCGGACACCGGCCGGTCGCGCTCCGGACGACCGGACGACGTGGATGGTTGCCACGCGTGGTCCGCCGAGGCGGGGGAGACGGGTGCCGCGGACACCGGCCGGTCCGGGCCGGGCGCGGCGGGCGAGACGGGTGCCGGCGACACCGGTCGCTCCGGCGAGGCCGGACGAACCGGGGTCGCCCGGCCGGTGCCTGGCGCGGCCGGGGAGACGGGTGTGGGCGGGACCTGGGTGGCCCGGCCGGAGGTGGGCGGCGCCGTCGCGGCGGGACGCGCGGGCCGTTCGTCGTACCGGGGCGGCTCCGCCGGTGGCCGTGCGGGTCGCGTCGCCGGCCGCGGCGGGACCTCCGGCTCAGCGCCGCGGTGCGGCTCGGGCCGGTAGCCCGGCTCCCGTCTGCGGTCCGGGTGCACCGGACCGGGCGGCGGCCAGGGCAGGCCGCCACCCGGCCGGGGGCCGGGCTGCGACCGCGGCTCCTCGCGGTAGGTCTCCTCGCGGTACGGCTCCTCGCCGTACCGCTCCGGCCGGGCGTTCTCGCGCGCGCGACGGTCCGGGTACGCCTCGGTGCGGGCTGCCGCCTCGCGGGGTTGCTGCCGGTGCGGCTCGACATCGGGACGGCGGCGCTCGTCGTCGCGGCGGGGCTGTTCCGGTGCCTCCGGTTCGGGGCGGCGCCGCCGTCCGCCCTCGGACGTCTGTGGCGTCCCGAATGCCTCGTCCGGCCGGCGCTGCCGGTCGGTGGACGCACCGGGGCCAGCGTCCACGCGGGACCGGCCGTCGGCAACGCCCCGCTCCGGGCGGCGGGCGTCGTCGGGTAGGCGGTCGGGGTGGCCGTCGGCCCGGTAGCGGGAGCGGCTGTCCACGGGTGCCCACTGGCCGGCCCCCTCGGCGGCCCAGCCGTCGGTCGGGCGGCCGTCGTGGCCCCTGGCCGGTCGGGTGCCGTACCCGTCGCCGGGGTGCCGGTCGTGACTCGCGGCCGGCCGCTCCGACGTGCCGCGCCGGCGCGGCGCCTCGTCCGGCTCGGGCACCCAGCCGGAGTCACTGCGCGGTGCGGGGGAGTAGGGCCCGGGGGAGACGGGTGGCGCGGTCGGGTACGCCCGGTCCCGGTCGGCCGGCTCGTGTCGGGGCGGGCGGCCGTCGTACCGCTCGGAAGTGGGCTGCTCGCGGTGCCAGGCGGCCTCCCGAGCCGGTCCCCGGTCGTCGTTGGGTCGCCGGTCGGACCAGGCGGTCCGCCGGTCCGACTCGGGGGAGCGGCGCTCCTCCCGTCGGGGCGGCTCGGGGAGCGGCCGGCGGTACGGCTCATGGTCGTACTGCGGGGTCTCGGGTCGTCCGTGGTGCGTCGTGTCGACCGGGCGCTCGTCGCTGCGTGACCAGCCGTAGGAGGGTGTCCCGCCCGGCTCGTCGTCCGCCCCCCACCGGCCGTTGGGGGCAGACTCGCCCGGAGGCTCGTCGGCCCAGGAGCGGCCGAGGTAGGTGCCGTCCGGTCGGGTGGGCGCGAGCGGCGGCACCTCGGTACGACCGACAACTGTCGCCCGTCCGCGCGGCGGTGCCGGCTGGTGGGTGACGCCGATGTCGCCGGGGTAGCGCTGGCCGGGGAACTGGGGGTGCCACTCGGTGGTCGGCTCGACCACCCAGGACGGTTCGTTCGGGTCCCGCCACCGGTCGGTGTAGCGGCCGTTCATCCGTTGAGCCCGTCGCCACACCCGGCCGCGTGGCCGCTCCCCGTCGACGGTGAGGTGGCCGCGGTGGTGCCTCGCTGGCCCATGGGCGTCCGGTCGCCGCCTGCCACGCCCCGGTGGCCGGCTCGCGTCCGCTCGCTCACGGCGTTGTCACCTCGTTGCACATTGTCGCGCTGGGGCCTCGCGTGCCGGTCGGGTCGCCCATTCCGGCAGGGCGTGGCTGCGGATGGAGGGTAACGGCGTGGGCTCGTTCACCGCCACTGTGGCACCGCCCACGAGCGCAAACGTTATCCGATGGTTCCGGACATTTGGGTCGATAACCCAATCTGACCTTTGACGATACCCCACCCGCCGGCCGGGTGGACCGGAGCATCGGGTCAGGGATGCTCCATGACGAGGACGGCGAAGGTGCCGGGGACCAGCGCCTCGTACCGGTGCGGTGTGTCGCCGGGGAACGTCGCGTAGTCACCCGGACCGAGGTCCACGGTGCCCGCCTCGGGGCCGACGCGCAGCCGTCCGGCGGCCACCACCACGTGCTCGACGCTGCGGGGGGTGTGCCCGTCCGCCTCCCGGACCGCGCCCGGCTCCAACTCGATCAGGTAGACGTCCCGGCGCAGGTGCGCCGTGCCGGCGCTGAGCAGCGTCCCGGCGAAGTCGGCCTGTTCGGAACGGACCCGGGGCCCCTCCCCGGCGCGGATCACCCGGATGTCGACGTCCGCCGGCTCCACGAGCCGGCTGAACGGTACGCCCAGCGCCACGCCGAGCGCCCAGAGCGTCTCGACGCTCGGGTTGCCGGTCCCCGACTCCACGTGGGAGATCGTCGACTCGGTCACCCCCGCCCGATGGGCCAGCTCGGCCAGCGAGATCCCGAGGCGCTCCCGTTCGCGGCGCAGGGCGGCAGCGATGGTGGCCAACGGGGCAGCCGGTTCTCCAGGCATGCGTGTTCGCTCCATTGGATCAACGTGCGAGGTGACGAACAACTGGCGACCTGTTCACCGTGATGAACTACGCGCACGCTACAACGAACGGCCGCTGCCCGGATGCTTCCCGCTGCGCTTTGCCCCCAACGCGGCCGGAGCCGCCACTGGGGCGACGCGGGCTCGGGAAGCCGGGATCAGACCTTGTCGCCGAGCTTGACCTGAGGAGCCGGAGCGCGCATCCGCCGGAAGGTGATCGACCGCATCACGGCGTAGAGGTAGAGCGAGCCCATCCGCTGGTCGGTCTTCGGGAAGCGCTCCCGGACCAGCTTGCCGATCTTGCGGCAGATCAGCAGCGAGTCGACGACCACACCCAGGGCCAGTGCGCCCCAGAGCACGTTGGAGATCAACCGCACCGGCGCCGGCATCGCCGCGTTCGAGCCGATCAGCACGATCAACGCGCCGCCGAAGAACCAGGTGCCGACGGTACGCCGGGAGTCGACCACGTTGCGTGCCAGCAGCCGCTCCGGGCCCCGGTCGCGGGGGCCACCCTCGCGGCGGAACTCGGCCGCGGCCTCGGTACGCAGCTGGCGGCGCCGCTCCCGCTCCTCCTCCTTGGTGAGGGGGCGGGTGGGGCCGGCCGGGCGACGGCCGACGGTCGGCCGCTTCGGCGTCTCCCGACCCTTGGCCGGGGTGTAACCCCGGGGACGGTCGGCGGTCTCCTCGGGGGTCACCGAGGTGACGGCCTCGTCGACGAGGTCGGTGGACTTGCGGCGAAAGAGCGACGGCACGCGGCAAGGGTAGCCAACGGTTCGCGCCCGGTGCACATCGCGGTGCACCGGGCGCGGAAGGTCTGACGAGGTTACGGGCGCTCGGCGTGCGCGCCGAGGTCGGCGAGCTTCGCCTCGAAGTCCTCGTAGCCCCGGTTGATCAGGTCGACGCCGTACACCCGGGAGGTGCCCTCGGCCGCGAGCGCCGCGATCAGGTGGCTGAAACCGGCCCGCAGGTCGGGGATGACCAGGTCGGCGGCGTGCAGCTTGCTCGGCCCGGCGATCACCGCCGAGTGCTTGAAGTTGCGCCGGCCGAAGCGGCACGGGGTGCCGCCGAGGCAATCCCGGTAGACCTGGATGTTGGCGCCCATCGAGTTCAGCGCCTCGGTGTAGCCCAGCCGCTGCTCGTAGACCGTCTCGTGCACGATCGACAGGCCGCGGGCCTGGGTCAGCGCCACGACCAGCGGCTGCTGCCAGTCGGTCATGAAGCCGGGGTGGACGTCGGTCTCCAGCGCCACCGCGTTCAGCTCGCCGCCGGGGTGCCAGAAGCGGATGCCGCCCTCCTGGCCCGGGTCGCCCAGCTTCGGCGGCCGGGTGTCGGTGACCTCGTACTCGCCGCCGACGGACCGGAAGATGTTCAGGAAGGTCATCATGTCGGCCTGCTGCGCGCCGAGCACCTCGACGTGGCCACGGGTGGCCAGCGCGGCCGCGGCCCAGCTGGCGGCCTCGATCCGGTCGGGGATCGGCCGGTGGGTGTACCCGTGCAGCTTCGGCACGCCCTGGATCTCGATCACCCGGTCGGTGTGGACCTTGATGATCGCGCCCATCTTCTGCAGGATGCAGATCAGGTCGATGATCTCCGGCTCCACCGCGGCGTTGCGCAGCTCGGTGACGCCCTCGGCCATCACCGCGGTCAGCAGCACCTGCTCGGTGGCGCCGACGCTCGGGTACGGCAGGGCGAACTTGGTGCCGTGCAGGCCGTTCGGCGCGGAGAGGTGCAGCCCCTCGGGCCGCTTGTCGACAGTCGCGCCGAACTCCCGCAGCGCCTGCAGGTGGAAGTCGATCGGGCGCGGGCCGATGTGGCAGCCGCCCAGATCCGGGATGAACGCGTGCCCGAGCCGGTGCAGCAGCGGCCCGCAGAACAGGATCGGGATCCGGCTCGAACCGGCGTGCACGTTGATCTGGTCGGTGCTGGCGCTCTCCACGTTCGCCGGGTCGAAGACGAGCTCGCCGTCCTCGGCGCCGTCGGTCACCTTGACGCCGTGCAGACCGAGTAGACCCCGGACCACCTCGACGTCGCGGATCTTCGGCACGTCGAACAGCCGGCTCGGGCTGTCGCCCAGCAGTGCGGCGACCATCGCCTTCGAAACCAGGTTCTTCGCGCCGCGCACGCGGATCCGCCCTTCGAGCGGAGTGCCTCCATGCACGATCAGGACGTCGTCGGTCAACGCAACCTCCAGCGCTTCGGTGCTGCTGTGTTGATGGTGGGGAGCCTGAACTCTGTCGCTACCCCGGATGCGGCCATATCGAAACGGCCCGCTTGCGTCCTCGCCCCGGCAGCATAGCCCTCGGTGACGAAAAAGGACTCGGTCACACCAGCGTGTGTGGCATTAATCGGTGATCCGGCACTTTTGCGTACCAAGGGCGTCACGGATCGTGATCACGCACCCGGCAGCGCGAGCATCTGGTCCAGCGCCACCCGGGCGTGGTGCGCGGTGTCGGCGTCGACAGTGATCTGGTTGACGACCCGGCCCGCGACCAGCTCCTCCAGGGCCCAGACCAGGTGCGGCAGATCGATCCGGTTCATGGTCGAGCAGTAGCAGACCGCCTTGTCCAGGAACATGATCTGCTTGTCCGGGTGGGCCAGCGCCAACCGGCGGACCAGGTTCAGCTCGGTGCCCAGCGCCCACGCCGAGCCGGCCGGCGCCGCCTCGATGGTCTTGATGATGTACTCGGTCGAACCGACGTGGTCGGCGGCCGTGACCACCTCGTGCCGGCACTCCGGGTGGACCAGCACGTTGACCCCGGGAACCCGCGCCCGCACGTCGTTGACGCTCTCCAGGGTGAACCGGCCGTGCACCGAGCAGTGCCCTCGCCACAGGATCATCTTGGCGTCCCGCAGCTGCTCCGGCGTGAGCCCGCCACCGGGCTTGTGCGGGTCGTAGAGCACGCAGTCGTCCAGCGACAGGCCCATCTCCAGCACCGCCGTGTTGCGGCCCAGGTGCTGGTCCGGCAGGAAGAGCACCTTCGAGCCCTGCTCGAACGCCCAGTCCAGGGCGCGCTTGGCGTTGGACGAGGTGCAGACCACGCCGCCGTTGCGGCCGACGAAACCCTTGATGTCGGCCGAGGAGTTCATGTACGTCACCGGCACGGTCTCGCCGGCGATGCCCAGCTCGGCGAGCGTGTCCCAGGCGGCCTCGACCTGACCCAGCACGGCCATGTCCGCCATCGAACAGCCGGCCGCCAGGTCGGGCAGGATCACCCGCTGGGCGTCCGTGGTGAGGATGTCGGCGCTCTCGGCCATGAAGTGCACGCCGCAGAAGACGATGTACTCGGCGTCCGGCCGGGCGGCGGCCTCCCGGGCCAGCTTGAACGAGTCGCCGGTCACGTCCGCGAACTGGATCACCTCGTCGCGCTGGTAGTGGTGCCCCAGCACGAAGACCTTGCTGCCCAGCTTCGCCTTCGCCGCCGTGGCACGGGCCACCAGATCCGGGTCGCTGGGCGCCGGCAGGTCGCCCGGACACTCGACGCCGCGCTCGGTGTCGGGGTCGCTGCCCCGGCCGAGCAGCAGCAGAGCCGTCGCCGTGTTGGAGGGTTCCACCCAGGTCGAAGTCACGTAGCCCATGGTCCCACAGCGCGAGCGCGCCGCAGCTCCGCTCGGTGTGGGCTGCCACACTGCTCGACATGCGCGTGCTGCTCTGCCCCGACAAGTTCGCCGGCACCCTGCCCGCACCGGAGGTCGCCGCCGCGGTGGCGGACGGCTGGCGCAGCGTCGCCGACGGTGACGACCTGCTGATCCGGCCACTCGCCGACGGCGGCCCGGGCTTCGTGGAGGTGCTCGCCGAGGCGCTCGGCGGCCGGCGGGTGACGGTGTCGACCGTCGACCCGCTGGGCCGGCCGACGGCCGGTGAGATCCTGCTCACCGCCGACGGCACGACGGCCTACCTGGAGAGCGCGCAGGCGTGCGGCCTGCACCTGCTCTCCGCAGCCGAGCGCGACCCGAAGACCACCACGTCGTACGGGCTGGGTCTGCTGGTGACCGCCGCCGTGGAGAGCGGGGCCCGGACGGTGGTGATCGGGCTGGGCGGCTCCGCCACCAACGACGCCGGCGCCGGCATGCTCACCGCGCTGGGCGCGACCCCGCTCGACGCCACGGGTGCGGCGCTGCCGTACGGCGGGGCGGCGTTGGCCCTGGTCGACGCCCTCGACGGCGCTCCCCGGCTGCGCGGCGCCCGGCTCGTCGCCGCCACCGACGTGGACAACCCGCTGCTCGGCCTGCACGGCGCGAGCAACGTGTTCGGCCCGCAGAAGGGCGCCGACCGCCCCGACGTCCTGCTGCTCGACGCGGCCCTGGAGCGTTTCGCTGCGGTGCTGGAGCGGGACCTTCCCGGCTGCCCGCCGGGGCTCGGCGCGCTGCCCGGCGGTGGGGCCGCCGGCGGCCTCGGCGCGGCCATCCTCGCGCTCGGCGGCGCCTGCGAGTCGGGCATCGGCCTGGTCACCCGGGCCACCCGGCTGGACGCCGCGCTCGACACCGCCGACCTGGTGATCACCGGGGAGGGGTCCTTCGACCACCAGTCGTTGCGCGGCAAGGTCGTCGCCGGGGTGGCCGGGGCCGCCCGGGACCGTGGGGTGCCCTGCGTGGTGGTGGCCGGCCAGGTCAGCACCGGCCGACGGGAGGCCGCCTCGGCGGGGGTGACCGACGCGTACAGCCTGGTCGAGCACTTCGGTGGGGAGCAGGCCGGCGGGCTCGACGCCGCGCTGAGCCGTCCCGCCGACGGGCTGCGCGAGCTGGGCGCCCGACTGGCCCGGCAGTGGAGCCGCTGAGCGCTCGGCCCACCCGGTCCAGGCCGTCTCGTCCGGGCCGACCTGGGGCGCTGGTCCCGCCACGCGGGTACGTCCGGCCGGGGCGGCGTACGATCGGAACTGGACCACAACCGGGAATCACTGGACGGCGCGCGGCGTTGGCCAGTGCGTCCGGACCCAAAACCGCGCAGGGAGACTTCCACGTGACCACGCCAGCGCAGACCGAGTCGACCGAGGCCCAGGCCCCTACTTCCGTCGTCCTCACCGACGTCGCGGCGCAGAAGGTCAAGGCCCTGATCGAGCAGGAGGGCCGCGACGACCTGCGGCTCCGCGTCGCGGTGCAGCCGGGTGGCTGCTCCGGCCTGCGGTACCAGCTCTTCTTCGACGAGCGTTCGCTCGACGGTGACGTCGTCAGCGACTTCGGTGGCGTCGAGGTCGTCGTCGACCGGATGAGCGCCCCCTACCTGTCCGGCGCGACGATCGACTTCGCCGACCGGATCGACGCCCAGGGCTTCACCATCGACAACCCCAACGCGGGCAACTCCTGCGCCTGCGGCGACTCGTTCAACTAAGTCGCGCACCACGCACCACCGACGACGGGGCCGTCCTGCGGGACGGCCCCGCCGTCGTGTCGGGGTGACGGTGGGAGCGGTCCCGGGTGACCCCGGCAAACCGGTGGACGGGCGGTTGCCGTTGCCCGACCGACCGGACACGTCGGGGTTGCCGGGCCGGTAGGCTGACCGCGCCCTGCTCCCGACCCTGAGGGTTGACATGAAGATCGCCGTGACCGGCTCGATCGCCACCGATCACCTGATGAGCTTCCCGGGTCGCTTCGCCGACCAGCTCATCGCCGATCAGCTGCACAAGATTTCCCTCTCCTTCCTGGTGGACGACCTGGTTCTCCGCCGTGGCGGGGTCGCGGCGAACATCTCCTTCGGCATGGGGCAGCTCGGGATGCGCCCGGTGCTGCTCGGGGCGGTGGGCGCGGACTTCGCCGACTACCGCTCCTGGCTGGAGCGGCACGGCGTGGACTGTGACTCCGTGCACATCAGTGAGGTGGCGCACACGGCGCGGTTCGTCTGCACCACCGACACCGACATGTGCCAGATCGCGTCGTTCTACGCGGGTGCGATGAGCGAGGCGCGCAACATCGAACTGGCCCCCGTCGCCGACCGGCTCGGCGGGCTGGACCTGGTGCTGGTCAGCGCGAACGACCCGGAGGCGATGCTGCGGCACTCGGCCGAGTGCCGCAGCCGTGGGTACGCCTAAGAGGCCCACCCCTCCCAAAGATA
>NZ_JBEXHY010000061.1:0-32535 GCF_040608295.1 Micromonospora sp. NPDC005197
GGGGGGGGGGCGGTGGGGGTTAAATACAGACACGAGCCCGGCCACACCCACGCCGCGGCGGGGGGGGGGGGGGGGCCGGGCCCCCGCCCCCCCCCCCGCACGACGGAAAGGAGTCCCCGGGCATGACCGTCCAGCTCGACGCCCGACCGCCGGTCGCACCGGCAGCCGGGCACCAACGCCGATCGTCGGGTCGGCTCAGCCGGCTCGACACCCGCTTCTCGCCGTACCTCTTCATCGCCCCGTTCTTCCTGATCTTCGGAGTCTTCGGGGCGTATCCGCTGGCGTACACCTTCTGGGTCTCGCTGCACGACTGGGACCTGCTCGGCACCGACCACCCGTTCGTCGGCGCGGAGAACTACACCCGGCTGCTCGCCGACGCCGACTTCTGGCACGCGCTGGTCAACACGATGGGCATCTTCGTCATCTCCACGGTGCCGCAGCTGCTCGCCGCGCTCTGGCTGGCCAACCTCCTGAATCGAGGGCTGCGGGCGCGTACGGGCTGGCGGATGGCGGTGCTCGTCCCCAACGTCACCTCCACCGCCGCCGTGGCGATCGTCTTCGGGGTGCTCTTCGGCCGCGAGTTCGGCATGATCAACTGGCTGCTCGACCTGGTCGGGATGGACGCGATCGAGTGGAAGTCCAACCGGGTCGCCTCCTGGGTGGCCATCTCCGCCATGGTCGACTGGCGGTGGACCGGCTACAACGCGCTGATCCTCCTGGCCGCGATGCAGGCCATCCCCCGCGACCTGTACGAGGCGGCGGCGATCGACGGCGCCAACCGCGCCCGGCAGTTCTGGTCGGTCACCGTGCCGCTGCTCAAACCGACGATCATCTTCTGCACGATCATCGCCACCATCGGCGGCCTGCAACTCTTCACCGAGCCCCGGATGTTCAACTCCGGCACCAACCCGATCCGCGGCGGGCCGCTGCGCGAGTCGCAGACCCTGACCATGTACATGTTCGAGAACGCCTTCGCGCCGCACTACAACTTCGGTTACGGCTCGGCGGTGGCGTGGCTCCTCTTCGCGCTCATCGCGATCGTCGCGGCGGTCAACGTGCTGATCCTGCGCCGACTCGGCGGCGGGGCCGGCCCTCGCAAAGGAGCAACCCGATGAGCCGCCTCTGGCGGGCGAGCCCGCTCACCTACCTGGCCCTGATGTTCGCCGCCGTTCTGTCGATCTTCCCGATCTGGTGGATGTTCGTCGTCGCCAGTCGCAGCAACGACGCGATGGGCCAACTGCCACCCCCGGTCACACCGGGCGGCAACCTGGGCGCGAACATCGCCCGCCTGTTCGACAACACCGACGCGTACTTCCTCACCGGTCTGATCAACTCGGTGATCGTGGCCACCACGGTGACCGTCTCGGTGGTGTTCTTCTCCAGCCTGGCCGGGTTCGCCTTCGCGAAGCTGCGCTTCCGGGGGCGCAACGCGCTGCTGTTGGTGATCATCGCGACGATGATGGTGCCGACGCAGCTCGGCGTGATCCCGCTCTATCTGCTCATGACCAAGTTGCAGTGGAACGACCGGCTGCCCGCGGTGATCGTCCCGGTGCTGGTCACCGGCTTCGGGGTGTTCATGATGCGGCAGTACGCCGGCCAGGCCATCAGCGACGAGCTCATCGAGGCCGCCCGGATGGACGGCTGCGGCACCCCGCGGATCTGGTGGCACGTGGTGCTGCCGGCGCTGCGCCCGGCCGCGGCCGTGCTCGGCCTGCTCACGTTCATGACCACCTGGAACGACTTCCTGTGGCCGTACGCTGTGCTGAACGACCCGGCGAACCCGACCGTTCAGCTCTCCCTGCGAGCGCTGTCCGACGGGTATTACCAGGACATGTCGCAGGTGTTCACCGGGACGGCCATCGCGACGCTCCCCCTGCTGCTGGTCTTCGTGCTGTTCGGCCGCCAGATCATCGGCGGGATCATGGAAGGTGCGGTCAAAGCGTGAATGAACTCCGGTTTCCCGAGCACTTCCTCTGGGGTGCGGCCACCGCCGCGTACCAGATCGAGGGCGCGGCCCGCGACGACGGTCGCGGCCCGTCCATCTGGGACACCTTCTGCCGTACGCCAGGCAAGGTGTACCAGGGCCACACCGGCGACGTCGCCTGCGACCACTACCACCGGTACGCCGACGACGTGGCGCTGATGGCCGAGCTGGGCCTGCGGGCGTACCGGTTCTCGGTCGCCTGGCCCCGGATCCAGCCCGACGGCAGCGGCCCGGTCAACCCGCGCGGGCTGGACTTCTACGACCGGCTCACCGACACCCTGCTCGCCCGGGGCATCGACCCGATCGTCACCCTCTATCACTGGGACCTGCCGCAGAGCCTGGAAGACCGGGGCGGCTGGACCAACCGGGACACCGCCGAGCACTTCGCCACGTACGCCACCGCCGTGTACGCCCGCCTCGGCGACCGGATCGACGTCTGGACCACGCTCAACGAGCCGTGGTGCTCGGCGTACCTCGGTTACGGCAACGGGGTGCACGCGCCGGGCGAGCAGGACGGCGCCGCGGCCTTCACCGCCGTACACCATCTGCTGCTCGGGCACGGCCTGGCGGCGCGGGCGCTGCGGGCGGCCGGCGCGCGCAGCGTCGGCATCACCGTCAACCCGGCCGATGTACGGCCGGCGGACCCGCAGAGCGCGGCCGACGCCGCCGCCGTCCGCCTGGTCGACGGCCTGCACAACCGGATCTTCCTCGACCCGCTGCTGGCCGGGGGCTATCCCGACGACGTACGCGAGCACGTGGCCCGCATCGTCGAGCCGACGTTCATCCGCGACGGCGACGAGAAGCTGATCGCCGCCCCGATCGACCTGCTCGGCATCAACTACTACGCGCCCACCTACGTCGCCGGCCGCCCCGACGGCGACGGCGACGGCGCCTACCCGGGCACCGAGGGCGCGGTGCACTTCCTGCCGCCGGCCGGGCCGCTCACCGACATGGGCTGGATGATCGAGCCGTCCGGGCTGACCCGGTTGTTGGAGCGGATCGCCACCGACTATCCCGGTGTGCCGCTGCTGATCACCGAGAACGGCGCGGCGTTCCCCGACAAGGCGGGCACCGACTCGCCGGCCGGGCCGGGACAGGTGATCGACAACGACCGGATCGCCTACCTCGACGGGCACCTGCGGGCGGCGCACGAGGCGATCTCCCGGGGCGTGGATCTGCGCGGGTATCTCGTATGGTCATTCCTGGACAACTTCGAGTGGTCGGAGGGTTACCGCAAGCGGTTCGGGATCGTGCACGTCGACTACCTGACCCAGCGGCGCACACCGAAGGCCAGCGCCCGGTGGTACCAGGAGGTGATCTCCCGGAACGGGCTGTGACGAGCGGGGGGAGAGTCGCGATGACCACGGCACAGCGGCCGACGCTCGAGGCGGTGGCGGCACGGGCCGGGGTGTCCCGGGCCACCGTCTCCCGGGTCGTCAACGGCTCCACCACCGTCGCCGAACCCATCCGGGAGGCCGTCAACCGGGCGGTCGCCGAGCTGGGGTACGTGCCCAACCTGGCCGCCCGCAGCCTGGTCACCCAGCGGACCGACTCGATCGCCCTGGTCATGCCGGAGGCGGCCACCCGGGTCTTCTCCGACGACCAGGTCTTCCCCGGCATCATCCGGGGCGTCAGTCAGGAGTTGGAGGCCGCCGACAAGCAACTGGTCCTGATGCTGGCCGGCTCACCGGCCGGGCACCAGCGGGTCGAGCGGTACACCACCGGTCGCCACGTCGACGGAGTCCTCTTCGCCTCGCTGCACGGCGCCGATCCGCTGCCCGGCACGCTGGCCCGGCTCGGCATCCCCGTGGTGGTCAGCGGCCGGCCGCTCGGCGACGTACCCGTGCCGTACGTCGACGTGGACCACGTCGGCGGGGTCACCGCCGCCGTCCGACACATGATCGACGGTGGTCGCCGGCGGATCGCCACCATCGCCGGCCCGCAGGACATGGTTGCCGGGATCGAACGGCTGATCGGCTACCGGGAGACGGTAGCCGCCGCCGGGCTGCCCGAACTGATCGCCGTCGGCGACTTCACCCGGGAGTCCGGTGCGGCGGCGATGGACCGCCTGCTCGCCGACCATCCCGACCTGGACGGGGTGTTCGCCGCCTCCGACCTGATGGCACACGCCGCCCTGCGCACACTGCGCGCGGCCGGCCGGCGGGTGCCGGAGGACGTCGCGGTGATCGGCTTCGACGACATCGAAACCGCCGCCTACACCGAGCCGCCGCTGACGACCGTCCGGCAACCGATCGTGGAACTCGGCCGACGGATGACCCGGCAACTGCTCCGGCTGGCGGCCGGCGAAGCGATCGAACCGGCCGTCATGCTCGATACCGAGCTGATCATCCGCGCGTCGGCCTGACCCGTCTCGCTCTCAAGATCCGCTTTCAAGATCCGCACAACTTCGGTGTTGTTGCTGCTTCCCGGCGTCGGGAGGCAGCAACAACCCTGAAGTTGCTGCCCGGCGCGTTAATGCGTCGCCACCGTGCGCGATCGTCGTTAGCCTCGCCGGCATGCCGGATCCTGTCGCGTTGCTGCACGTGCCCGCTCTCTGCGACGTCGCCGAGTACGCGTACGCGGCCACCGTCGAGCCGCCCGCCCGCCTGGTGTTCACCGCCGGGGCGTGCCCGCTGGACGCCGAGGGCCGCACCGTCGCGCCGGGTGACCATGCCGCGCAGGCCCGGCAGGTGCTGGCGAACATGGAGACCGCCCTCGGCGCGGCCGACGCGCGGCTCACCGACGTCGTCAAGACCACCGTGTACGTGGCATCGTCGCGGCAGGCCGACCTGGTGACCGTCTGGGAGGTGGTCCGGGACTTCTTCGGCGACCACGATCCGCCCAGCACCCTGCTGGGTGTGGCCGTGCTCGGCTACACCGACCAGCTCGTCGAGGTCGAGGCCGTCGCCGCCGTACGGACGGGGGCCTGAGATGCGCATCCGTGTGGCGCAGCCCGACGACGCCCCGGGCGTGGTGGCCCTGCGGGCGAACGTCCACCCGTACCTGGTGCGTGGGGTCGAGTCGACCCGCAAGATGATCGCCGAACCACCGCCGATCGACGGCTGGACCGCGTTCGTGGCCGAGGTCGACGGCCAGGTGGTCGGCTGGACGTCCGCCGAGCCCAACACCTCGACATCGGTGCAGGGTTTCGGCGACGTCAGCATGCTGCACGTGCACCCCGAGCACCGCCGCAGGGGAATCGGGACGGCGCTGTTGACCGCCGCGACCGACCACCTCCGCCCTCTCGGGGTCCGCCGCGTACGCACCATGGCCGCAGCGGACTCGCTGCCCTTCGCCCGCCGGCACGGTTTCACGCCCAGCCGCGAGGTGCGCTACTCGGCGCTGGACCTGACCCCGCCGCCCGCGCTGCCCGAGCCGCCTCCGGGTGTACGACTGCGGCCGATCGCCGAGCTGGACCCGCACCTGCTCTACGAGGCGAACGTCGCCGCAGCCGTCGACGAACCCGGTGACGTACCCGTCGACGCGGTCACCTTCGAGAGCTGGCAGTACGACGTGTGGGACAACCTCGGACTGGACAAGACCGCCAGCACCGCCGCCGAGGTCGACGGCGAGGTGGCCGCGTTCAGCCTGGTCAAGCGGGACGGGGAGCGGATGTGGTCGGACTACACCTGTTCCGTCCCGACGTACCGGGGTCGAGGGCTCGCCCGACTGGCCAAGACGGCGGCGCTGCACCAGGCCGCCGAAGCCGGCGTACGGGTCGCGTACACCTCGAACGACGAGTCCAACGCGCCGATGCTGGCGATCAACGCCCGGCTGGGCTACCGACCGGTGGCGACCCTGTGGGCCTGCCTGGCCGACCTGACCTGATCAGTCAGCTCGATTGTCGCTGCGCGGGCGCGTCCACTTCAGGAACCGCGCGACGTACACCGCGGGGTCCGGGCGCAAGCCGAGCTTCAGCGCGTCGGCGAACGCCTCCCACGCGAGCGTGGTCAACATGAGCAGCATCCCGACCCGGTCGCCATGCCAGCGGGACAGCAGCGACAACCGCGCGGCTGAACACGGCCAGTGGGCGCCGCAGCGGGTACAGCGCCAGTGCGGCAGCCCGGGGTGATGCGGACGCGGACGCGGGCTCATCCGGCGCAGATGGGCTTGCGGGCGGTCGGCCGGCGAATGGTCGGCCGGACGTTCAGCGGTTGTACGCCTTCGCGTCGCACGTAGAGCTCACGCCGGGCGATCGCGTCGCCGCGCGCGCCCAGCTCGTACGCGTCCAGCCACACCCACCCGTCGTACGTGTCCCACTGCAACTCGCGGATGACCCGCACGGTTATCGGATGCAGGAACTGCACGCTCGCGGTGGCCGACAGGCGTAGCAGGTCGCCGGCCCGGAATGTCGGTCCTGGTGCTGCGGGCATGTTTCCCCCTCCGTGGGCTAGGAGGGGCCGCCCCTGAGTGCTTGCCCACGAGGCGGCCCCGGGCCGACACCGCCGCCGGGCTTCGCCTCCACCAGCAGTGCCGCTCATCTGACACCCTGCCCAGAGGAGCTGGACGGCTACACCCCGTAGATATACGTTCGATAGACGTTGGGGACGTCCAGTAGGAGGCGACCGTGAATCAGGCGCTACGGGCTGCACTGGCGGACTCGGGCGAGACTGTGGAGAGTCTTGCCGAGCGGGTGGGAGTAGACCCCAAGACGGTTGCACGCTGGGTCACGCCGGGCAGAGTTCCCCACCCCCGCCACCGAGCGGCAGCGGCGAGCGTCCTAGGGCTTGATGTGGGGGACATTTGGCCGGACGTTTTAAAGCGCCGTGAGCCGGCGTGGCTGCGGCCGTGGGTCGAGACAGAGCTTCAGGCGACCGCCCTCCGCGCGTTTCAGGTTTCTGTGATTCCCGGTCTGCTACAGACACCGGAGTACGCGTCGCTAGTCCTCAGTAGCGGGTTGCTGGACGCGGACGAGGTTGCGGGTTACGTCGAAACGCGACTCCGCCGACAGGCGGCGGTCCTTAACCGGCGTAAGCCCCCGCTCTTCATCGCAGTCATCGACGAATGCGCGTTGCGCCGTGGGGAGCCCGACATCATGCATCCCCAGCTAGACCACCTGATCGAAATGGCGCAGCGGCCTAACACCTTCCTTCATGTGTTACCGCTTGACGCGGGCATGCACGCCGGGCAGGCCGGGCCGTTCGTCATTGCTACCACCGAGGATGGCGACGTGGGATACCTGGACGACCAGGCAGCCGGCCGACTGACCAACGAGACAGCCCCGCTCTGGGCCATCTGGGATACGCTGCGATCAGTGGCTCTTCCACGGCGCCACACCATCGACTTCTTGAAGGCACGAACATGGCTGACCTGACCGGCGCCGAATGGCGTACCAGCACCCGAAGCAGCTCTAACGGCGGCGACTGCGTCGAGGTCGCGGACAACCTGCCGGGCGTCGTCGCGGTCCGCGACTCGAAGGATCGCGATGGCGGCACGCTCCGGTTCGACCGTCACACCTGGCGGGGCTTCGTCGACATGGTGAAGACCGCCGCCCTCTGAGCAGCCACATCAACAAGACCCTCGGGTAGACCGGGGGTCTTTCGGTATGCCCACTGCCGGCGATGGCGCACCGATACGACGAGATCTTGGACAGTTTCCGTTAGCTGCCAACGGAAAGTGTCCAAGATCTGCGGCCGGACCCGCCGGGGCCGGCGGGTCCCCGGGGCCGGCCGGGGCCGACGGGCCGGCCGGGACCGGCGGGCGCGGCAGCGCCGCGCGAGCGCGTCGCACTTCGAATCCTTGATCACTTGATGGTGACCAGTTCGAACCCGCTTCTGACAACTGGTCAGCATCACGTGATCAAGGAGGGAGCGCGCGCCCTACGCGACGTCGAAGACTTCGCGTGCCGTCGCGTACGTATCCGCGCCGAAGAGCACCAGGCGTGCCTCGGTGACCGTCGCCAGCGTGGCCGACCGCAGCACCGACAGCGCCTGACGGACCGCGTCGTCGACCGGCCATCCGTAGATGCCGGCGGAGATCAGCGGAAACGCGACCGTCGTCGCGCCCAACTCGTCTGCCACGCGCAGGCTGTTGGCGTAACAGTCGCGCAGCAGCGCCGAGCGGTCCTCGGTGGACGACCAGACCGGGCCGACGGTGTGGATCACCCAACGGGCGGGCAGCTCGCCGGCGGTGGTTGCCACCGCCTGGCCGGTGGGCAGGCCCTTGCCGTACCGGGACGCCCGCAGCGCCCGGCACTCGGCCAGGATGGCTGGCCCGCCGCGTCGGTGGATGGCACCGTCGACTCCGCCGCCGCCGAGCAGGGACGAGTTCGCGGCGTTGACGACGGCATCCACCCGCTGGGCGGTGATGTCCCCCTCGACCAGGGTGATCTCCATGTCAGCTCTCCTCGATCGACTGGCCCAACGAGCGGCGGGCCAGCAGGGTGGCACCGGCGACCGCGGCCGGCATGACCAGCACCGCGCCGAGCGGAATGAGGAAGCAGAGGAAGACCGCCACCCCGAAGCCGAGCGCCATGGGCCGGTCCGCCTTGAGGATCGTCCGGCGTTGCGGCAACCGCATGCCACGTCGGTAGAACGGCGCTCCGACCAGCTCGACGGCGAGGAACCAGCCACCCACCGCCGCCCCGATCACCGGCACGACCGTCTGGCCGACCACCGGAATGAAACCGGCGAAGAAGAGCGGGATGCCGACCAGCGCCGTGAGGGCCACCAGGCGTACCGAGTCGGCGAGGCTGCGGCGCAGTGACGACCAGAACGGCACGTCCACGGCGTCCGGGGTGCCGCCGAGCCGCTCCTCCACCATCTCGGAGATCTTCTCGTAGAACGGGTCACCGATGACCAGGGTGACCGCGGTGAAGCTGACTACCGCGAGCAGGCCACCGAGCCCGATGAAGGCCAGCCCGGCGATCACCCGGACCAGGCTGCGGCCGGTGCTCGACCAGTCGTCGGCGAACGGGGTGACCAGGGCGGCGAGGTCGTCCACGAAGTACACGAGGGTGGCGATCGCGACCACGAAGAGCGCGCCGGAGATCAGCGCCGGCACCAGACCGAGCAGCATGAGCTTCGGGCTGCGGACGTACATGCCCAGTCCGCGCAGGAGCAGCCTGACCCCGAGGAGGAAGCGTCCGACGACCCCGGTCACCGGGCTGGCGATTCTGCTGACGTCCACGATCGAGCAGCCTAACGACAGGTGATCGAATTCGCCGGACGGCGAGCGGCACGAGGCAGGATGGGCGGGTGCGCGCGTCCCGACTGATCTCGCTGCTGCTGCTGTTGCAGTCGCGCGGATCGATGACGGCGGGCGAGCTGGCACGGGAGCTGGAGATTTCCGAGCGGACCGTCTACCGGGACGTCCTGGCGCTCTCCGCAGCGGGCGTGCCGGTCTACGCCGACCGGGGTCGGGCCGGCGGTTACCGCCTGCTCGGCGGCTATCGCACCCGGCTGACCGGTCTGACCCGGGACGAGGCGGAGGCGCTCTTCCTCGCTGGGCTACCGGGGCCCGCCGGTGACATGGGGCTCGCCGACGCGGTCGCGTCCGCCGAGCTGAAGGTGCTCGCCGCGCTGCCACCCGCCCTGCGCGACGCGCCGGCCCGTACCGGGCAGCGGTTCCACCTGGACGTGCCGGGCTGGTTCCGGGAGACGCCGCCACCACCGTGGCTGGCCGAGCTGGCGCGGGCGGTCTGGAGCGACCGGGTGGTGGATCTGCGCTACCGACGCGGCGAGAAGGAGGTGACCCGCCGAGTCCAGCCGTACGGCCTGGTGCTCAAGAGCGGCGTCTGGTATCTGGTCGGCCGGGTCGGCGAGGATGTCCGCACCTACCGGGTGGACCGCGTGACCGGGGTCGAGGTGGGCGAGGAGCACTTCGAGCGCAACGAGGGCTTCGACCTGGCCGGGCACTGGCGGGAGCAGGCCGGGGAATTCCTGCGGACCATGCTGCGGGCCGAGGTGACCGTCCGGCTCAGCCCCGCCGGCCTGCGCCAGCTCCGACGCCTGGTCGATGCCCCTTACGTGTACGACGAGGTGGTCGCCTCCGTGGGCGAGCCCGACGAGCAGGGCTGGGTGGTGGCCCGGCTGCCCGTCGAGTCGGTCGGCGTCGCGTACGCCCAGTTGCTGGCGCTGGGCCCGGAGGTGGAGGCGCTCGACCCGCCGGAGCTGCGCGCGGAAATGGCGGGCGCGGCACGCCGGGCCGCCGCACGCTACGACGGCCCGGCCGTGCCGTGACACCGGTCAGCGGGCCAGCAGGTCAGCGGCCCGCCGGTGACCGGTCAGCGGGTCAGCGGTAGCCGGTGACGTCGGCCGGCTTGCCGGCGCCGACCACCTCGGTGATGTACCGGATGGCCTCCGGCTGGCTGCCGTCGACGTCGGTGAAGCCGTACACCTTCGACAGCGTGCCCGCGTCGACGGACTGGCCGTTCCAGCGGGCCTTCTCCTCGTCGGCGGCGAGCGCTGCCACCGCGCGGCCGACGAAGGCCGGCGTCTCCGAGATGAGGAAGTGCGGGTCGGTGGCGGCCCCGTCGCGCCAGTTCTCCTCGGTGACGCCGAAGTGCTCCAGCATGGCCTCGGAGCGGAGCCAGCCGGGGGTGAGCGCGACCGCCGTGCCACCGTGCGGCTTCAGCTCGTGCGCCTGGGTGAAGGCGAGCCGGTTGACCGAGACCTTGGCCAGGTCGTAGAAGACCGAGAGGCGGTAGTTCTCGTCGTTGTACGCCTTGGTGCCGTCGCCGATCTCCACGACCAGGCCACCGGGCTGACGGATCAGCAGCGGCAGGGCGAAGTGGCTGGTGATGATGTGCGTGTCGACGGCCAGCCGCAGGGTGCGGAAACCCGCCTCCAGCGGCTGCTCCCAGACCGGCTTGTCCCAGGTCACCAGGGGGTCGCCGCCCCAGATGTCGTTGACCAGCACGTCGAGTCGGCCCTGCTCGGCGTCGATCCGGGCGACCAGGTCGCGGACCTGTTCGGGCACCAGGTGGTCGACCTGCACGGCGACGCCGGTGCCGCCGGCCGCGGTGACCAGCTCGGCGGTCTCCTCGATGGTCTCCGGCCGGTCCATCTCCGAACGGCCGGCGCGGCTGCTGCGACCGGTGGCGTACACGGTGGCGCCGGCGGCACCCAACTGGACCGCGATCTGTCGACCGGCGCCCCGGGTGGCACCGGCGACGAGCGCGATCTTTCCTGCGAGCGGTTGTGTCATGCCTGCGAGGCTGCCAGCGATACCTGACAGCCGGCGTCCGAATTTGTCAGTCCACCAACCGGACGCGGACCCGGCGGTTGGCCCGACCCTTGCTCTCCACCTTGACCACCTGCACCTTGCCGATCTGGGCGGTGGACGCGACATGGGTGCCGCCGTCGGCCTGCACGTCCAGTCCGACGATGTCGACGATCCGGACCTCCTGCTCGTCCGGCGGGATGAGGTTGGACTGGGTACGGATGATGTCCGGAAGGGCCAGCGCCTCGGTGCGCGGCAGCACCCGGGTGGCGACCGCGCGGTCGGCGGCCACCTCGGCGTTGACCAGCTCCTCGATGCGACTCTTGAAGTCCGGCGGAACCTCGGGGAGGTTGAAGTCCATCCGGGCCTCGCCCGGCTCCATCGAGTTGCCGGTGACGAGCGCGCCGAAGTCGCGGAACACCACACCGCAGAGCACGTGCAGCCCGGAGTGGGTACGCATCAGACGGGTGCGGCGCTCGTCCTCCACCGCGCCGACAACCTCGGTGCCGACCGGCGGCAGCGGGTCACCCTCGGCGGGGATCAGGTACGGGTCGTCGCCCTTGCGGGTGCCGACGATCCGGGTCTGCACGCCCTGCCAGAGCAACACGCCGTGATCCGGCGGTTGGCCGCCGCCGCCCGGGTAGAACGCCGAGCGGTCCAGGACGATGCCCTGCTCCGGGTCGGCGTGCAGGACCGTGCAGGTCCACTCACGCACGGTCGGGTCGGCGAGATCCAGCCGGTGCGTCCGGCCATGCTGTGTGACGCCCATGACAGGCCACGTTACCCGTTGAGGAAGCCGGAGATCCGCTCCCGCAGGTCGGCGCGTTCCGTCCAGAGCACCCCCGGTCGGTCGTACACGTGCAGGGTGGCCTGGGGCAGCGCGGCGGCGAGCTGCTCGGCGACCTCGACCGGGTGCAGGTCGTCGCCCGCGCAGCCGATCACCAGGGCCGGCGCGGTGACCGCCGCCAGGGCGGTCGCGTCCTGCAGCGGCGCCTGCTCCGGAAGCGTGGCCAGGCCGTCGGCCAGACCGTCGCGGAGCAGCTGGTCGAGCCGCTGCCGCAGGTACGCCCAGCCGGCCGGCGTGTTGCGGACCGCCGCCGGCAGCTCCAGCGCGACGACGTCGGCGACCGCCGAGGCCTCGCCGCTCTCGACGGCCTCCAGCAGGGCGGTGATGCGGTCCCGGGCGACCGGACTGCGCGGCTGGTCGAGGACCGCCGGCAGGAAGAACACCAGTTTCTCGAAGCGCTCCGGGCTCTCGGCCAGCAGGCGGCACAGTGCACCCGCGCCGAGGCTCGCCCCGAACGCCCGGCTGGCGCCGCCCAGATCCGCGATGGCCCGCAGATCGCGGGCCAGGTCGAGGTAGGTCCACGGGCCGGCCGGCGCCTCGGAGCGACCGTGACCCCGGAACTGGAAGAACAGCCGACGACCGGCCACCCCGCTGCCGAACGGGCGTGTGGTGGCGATCCCGTTGCCCAGCCCGTGCGCGAACACGGTGACCGGGTCACCGACGCCGGTGACCAGGCGCTCCAGCTGCACGCCGTGCGGGGTGGCGACCAGCTCCGTCTCCGGCTCCGGCAGAGCCGGCCGGCCGGTACGCGGCCCGCCCGGACCCGGCCCCCAGGTGCGGGGGCCGCTGTCGGGCGGAGGCGGCCAGCGAAAACCTCTCACCAGAACCCTTTGCCGTCACTGAGGTCGCGGAGACCGACCCGGACGTCGAGCAGATAGATCAGCGCGGCGGCGATGCCGATCAGTCCGAAGAGGCTGATCGGACCGCGGCTGAGCAGGATCAGCACGAGGCAGACCGCCAGGATGGCGATCCAGCCACCCTTGGGCAGCGTCCCGATGGCGGAGAAGGCGTCGGAGCGCTGCGTGATGGCATGCACCAACGCGACACCCTGGATGATCAACGCGAAGACGAGCAGGATCAGCTCGATCACGTAACGGACTTCGAACGCGAAGATCGGCGCGGCGGTGGCCATGCCGGCAAGTTTATGTCGGCGACCCCGACTACGTCCGTCAAGGACGCCGTCGGGATCGCCGACAGGACGAACTACTCGGCCGCCGGGCGGGTCCGCTTGGTGGCCCGGGGCAGCTTGGCCGACGGGGTCTCGGCCGGCTTCGCGGCCTTCGCCCGGGCAGCCTTCTTGACGGCGGCCGGCTTGGCCTCGGCGATCTCGGCCACCTCGGCCGGGCTCGGCACCTCGGCCGGGGCCGGGGTCACAGCCGGGGCGGTGGCAGCCGGCGCGGCCGGGGCGGGCGCGGCCTGGGTGGCCTCGATGTCGGCGTTGACCGTCTCGGCGGCCTCCAGCACACCAGCGCCGACGACCCGCTCACCACGGGCCACCAGCGCGCCGTACGCGGCGTACGCCCGCTCCTGCGCGGCCTGGGCACCGGCGATCACCACGGCGGCGTTGCGGGTCGCGGCGGTCCGCAACTTGTCGATGTCGGCGACCTCGCGGAGCTTGGTCAGGTCGGCCGCCTCGCGGAGCTTGGTCAGGTCAGCCGCCTCGCGCAGCTTGGCCAGGTCCAGCTCGGCCTGCGCGCGACCGCGCAGGGTCTCGGCGGTCTCGTTGGCGGTACGCAGCGTCTCGGTGGCCTTCTGGCGCAGCTCGAAACCGGTCAGCACGGCCCGGCCGCCGAGGTCGGCGACGACCCGGGTGCCGTGGAGACCGACGGCCGCGGGCAGCTTGCGCAACTGCTCGAGGGCCAACTCGGCGGCACCGGCGGCGGCGTAGATCGGGGCGGGGATGCGGTTGGTCTTCGGCTCGGTCATGACGTCTCCTCCTCGGCCGCCTCGGCGGCCTTGCGGACCGCCGGTCCGGCGGCCTTCTTCTCGGGGGTGCTGGTGCTGCTCTTCTCGGGGGTGCTGGTGCTGCTGCCCGGGGCGGGGGCGGTGCCCGCCTCGGTGACGGCGACCGACTCGAGCACGGCCTCGGTCGGGGTGCCGCCCGCGGTGGTGGGGCCGGTGGCGGCCAGGTTGGCCACGTCGGCCGGCTCGTCGGCGACGTCGGTCGGGGTGGAGGACCTGGTCACTCCGGTGGTGCCGGCGACGTCCGGGCTTCCGCTGGCCGGGCCCTCGGCGGCCGGACCCTCGGCGGCCGGGCTCTCGGCGGCGGCCTTGGCCTCGGCGAGGCGGGCGTTCTCCCGGCGGAACGTCTCGTAGATCTGGCTGAGCGACTGCTTCTGGGCCATCGTGAGGTCGGGGTCCACCGCGATGGCGGCGAGCACCCCGTGGCCCTCCTTGTCGTCGAGCAGCCCGGCCCGCAGGTACATCGCCGGGGTCGAGACCCGCAGCGCGCTGGCCAGTTGCTGGAGCACCTCGGCGCTGGGCTTGCGCAGCCCGCGCTCGATCTGGCTGAGGTACGGGTTGCTGACCCCCGCCTGCTCGGCGAGCTGACGCAGCGAGATCTTGGCGTTGCGCCGCAGATCGCGGATGAACCCGCCGACGTCGGGAAGGTCCTTGGGTGTGGCCATGGACACGACGCTAATGCCGCCTGCTAGCTCTTGCAAGCGAAATGCTTGCCAAAGTTAGCAAGGTCTCAGCATCACGTTTGCGCGCCGCTCGCCGGATCCGTACGGTCCGTTGGTGCACAAGATCACAGTCAACGGAGCATCTCTCGCGTACGACGAGGTCGGCAGCGGTTCGCCCGTCGTGCTGCTGCACGCCGGCATCGCGGACCGGCGGATGTGGCGGGGCGTCGTGCCCGCGCTCGCCGCCCGGCACCGGGTGATCGTCCCGGACCTACGCGGGTACGGCGACTCCGAGCTGCCCCCGACGCCGTTCGCGCACCACGACGACGTGGCCGGCCTGCTGGACGCCCTCGACCTGCCCCGGGCCGCGCTGGTCGGCTGCTCCTTCGGTGGATCGGTCGCCGTCGACACCGCGCTCGCGCATCCGGACCGGGTGAGCGCGCTCGCCCTCTTCGACACGGCGCTCTCCGGCAACGAGTGGTCCGACGAGGCCAACGACCTCTGGGACGACCTGGTCGGCGAGGTCGACCCGGACGACTTCGTCGCCGGGGCGGCCGGCGAGGTGCGGTTCTGGGTGGTCGGGCCCGGTCGTCAGCCGGCCGACGTCGACCCCGAACTGCTGGCGTTCGCGCAGGAGATGGACCAGCGCGCCCTGGCCGCCGAGCTCGCGCTCGGCGCGGTGGAGGTGGGCGAGCTGACGCCTCCGGCGATCGGCCGCCTCAGCGAGCTGCGGGTGCCCGTCCTGGTCACCGCAGGCGCCGCCGACGTACCGGACATCAGCCGCCTCGCCGACCGGATCGCCGCCGAGGTCCCCGGCGCGGTACGGCTGCCGGATGTGCCGGATGCCGCACACCTGTTGCCCCTGGAGCGTCCGGAGCCCGTCAACGCCGCCCTGCTCGACTTCCTGAGCTGACCGGCGGCGCGCGCAGCCCTGACCGCGCGGCGCGCACAGCCCTGACCGCCCCTCTGCCAGCGACGCCAAGGGGCCGCCGACGGCCCCGCACCCCCGGCCGCCAGCAGACCCGCCGCCAACGACGGGGCTGACGCCACGACGAGCGCTATACCTCACGGTCATATTCATGCCTGTGAGGTATAGCGCTTGATCAGGCGTTGGCCGCCGTGCCGGGCAGCCGGATCGCCGACCGGTGGACCGGTGGTGTCACCAGAGCGGGCGGACCGCCCCGACCGGAACGCCACCGCCGAAGAGCGGCACCTCGGCGTACTCGGCCAGCACCGGCGCGTCCACACCGAGCCGGCGCAGCGCGGAGACCAGCACCGGCATCCGGGCCCGGTCGGCCCCATCGTCGATCTTCAGAGCCACCGCGCCGACGCCCGGCAGCCCCACCGCGAACACGCCCTCGGCGCCGACCTTGGCCAGCAGGCCCGGGACACCGCGCATCAGCCGGGTGTCGTCGGCCTGGGTGCCACCGACGATCTCCGGGTGCGCCCGCATCGCGTCGGCCACCGTGCGCGGCGCCGAGCCCGGCTCGGCGCCGACCAGCCGGAGGTACGCCCCGGCCAGGCCGGTCAGCGACACCGCCAGCACCGGGGCACCGCAGCCGTCCACCCCCACCGCCGCCGCCTGCTCGCCGGTGAACTCCTCGATGGCGGCTCGCAACCCCTGCTGCAACGGGTGCTCCGGCCGCCAGTAGCCGTCCCGCGGCCACCCGGCGGCCTCGCAGGTCAGCAGCATTCCGCTGTGCTTGCCGGAGCAGTTCATCTGCACCCGGCTCGGCCCGCCCCCGGCCCGCAGCACCGCCTCCCGGGCCGCCGCACCCACCGGCAGGTCGGGCGGGCAGTGCAGCGCCGAGGCGTCCAGCCCGGCCCGGTCGAGGAGCGCGCCGACCCGGGCCAGGTGGAAGTCCTCCCCCGCGTGGCTCGCCGAGACCAACGCCAGGTCGGCCGGATCGGTAAGCGTCAGGCCGGCGCGGAGCATCCCGATCGCCTGCATCGGCTTGCTGGCCGAGCGCGGGAAGATCGGCGCGGTCACGTCCCCGGCGGTCGCCAGCGGCACCCCGGCGGCGTCCAGCACCACCACCGAGCCGCGGTGCGCGCCCTCCACGAACCCGGACCGGACCACCTCGGCGAGCGGCACGCCGCCCTCGTACGTCTTTCCCACGTGCTGGACGGTACCGAGGGGCCGAGGCTGCCCGTCGGCGGGGTGACCAGGTGGTCCACCGCCCGGGTGACAGGGGCGCGGAAGGTGTCCGGCCTTACAGCCCGAGCAGCGCGCGGGCCTCGGTGGTGGTCAGCGGCGGTCGCTGGGCGAGTTGGGCGAAGCCGACCGCGCGGGCGACCAACTGCATGTTGGACTCGACCGCCCGACCCTTGGCGTACGTCACCGTGTCCTCCATGCCGACCCGCAGGTGCCCGCCGGTGGACAGCGAGGCGAGCATGACCGGGATCGTGCTGCGGCCGATGCCAGTGGCCGAGAAGGTGGTGCCCGCGGGCAGGTCCGCCAGCATCCGGTGGGCGGCGACAAGCGTCTCGGTGGTGCCCGGCATGCCGCCCGGCACCCCCATCACGAAGTCGACGTGCACGTGACCGCCCGCCGGCAGGCCGTACTTGCCGAGCAGCCGCTGCAACGCGGACAGGTGGCCGAGGTCGAAGATCTCGTACTCCGGCACGATGCCGCGCTCCTGCATCCGGGTGTGCAGGTCGACGATGAACTCCCAGCGGTTGAGGAAGACGTCGTCGCCGAAGTTGACCGTGCCCATGGTGCAGGAGGCCATGTCCGGACCCGCGTCGAGCACGGCGAGCCGGGACGCCTCCGGGTCGGTCACCGCGCCGCCGGAGGAGAGCTGCACGATCAGGTCGGTGCTCTCCCGCAGTGCCGCCACCGTCTCGGCCAGCCGGGCCGGGTCGAGGGTCGGCCGCGCCTCGTCGTCGCGGATGTGAACGTGGATCACGGCGGCGCCGAGCGCCTCGCACTCCTTGGCGGTGAGCAGCAGCTCGTCCAGGGTCACCGGCAGCGCCGGCACCTCCGCCTTGGCCGACTCCGCGCCCGTCGGGGCCACCGTGATCAACGTCCCTGTCGTCATGCCGGCGATCCTAGACGCCCCGGTCAGGACGGGTCGATCGCCGCCGCGGTCTCGCCGATCATCAGCGCGGCGTCGTCCGGGACGTTCCGCTTCAGGACGGCGAGAGCGACCTGACCCAGCTCGTGGTGCAGCACGGCGGTGCCCACGAAGCCCACCGCCCGGCCGTCGAGGGTGACCGGCGTACCGGCGGTCGGCGGCTGGTCGGTGGTCACCCCGTCCAGGTGCAGCAGCACCAGGCGGCGCGGCGGCCGACCCATGTTGTGTACGCGGGCCACCGTCTCCTGACCCCGGTAGCAGCCCTTGTCCAGGTGCACCGCCGGGCCGATGAGGTCCACCTCGGCCGGGATGGTCCGGTGATCGGTGTCCACCCCGACCCGGGGCTGCCGGGCGGCGACCCGGATCGCCTCGTACGCCCAGAGGCCGGCGACCGGCACGCCCGCGCCGCGCAGCTCGGCGACCACCTGCTCCATCGCCGAGCGGGGCACCAGCAGGTCCACCCCGAGCAGGCCGCGACGCGCCCACCCGCCGATCGGCAGCGGTCGGACGTCGTACCGGATGCCCGCTCGGGGCGGCACGGCCCCGGCGGCGAACTTCGGACCCGGCACCGGCACCAGGTCCGGCGCGGCCAGCCCGGTCACGCCGAGCGTGCCCAGGGCCTCCGGCGCCGCCGGCCCGACCAGCGACAGCAGCGCCCGCTCGGCGGTGGCGTCGCGGGGGTCGACCCTGCTGAAGAACCGCATCTTCTCCAGGTACGCCAGCAGACCGTCGGTCGCCCCCGGCTCGGTGTCCAGCCAGGTCGTCTCGCCGTCCTCGGCGACCAGGGCGTGCTGCTCGACGTGCCCGTGCGGCGAGAGCACCAGCAACTCGGTGCCCTCGCCGGCGGCCAGCGTGCTCAGGTGCTGCGAGGTGATCGTGTGCAGCCAGCCGGCCCGCTCCTTGCCGGGCACCGCGATGATCCCCCGGTGTGACCGGTCGACCAGGCCGACCTCGGTGTCCAGGACGCGCTGCTCGCGCAGCGGATCGCCGTAGTGCGCGGCCACCCCCCGCACCCCGACCGCGACGTGCGCCGGGTCCGGCTGGTCACGGCTGGCCTCATCGATGCTCTCGACGGCCACCGCGCCCGCGATGTCGATCATTTTTGATCCCCGTTCTCGCAGCGGTCGCAGACGCCGAAGAGTGACACGTGCCCGATGTCCACCCGGAAACCCCGCTGCGCGGCCAACTGCTCGGCGAGCGGGCGGAGCAGCTCCGGATCGATCTCGTCGATCGCGCCGCACTCCCGGCAGACCAGGTGGACGTGTTGGTGCTCACCCGCCGCGTGGTAGGTCGGCGAACCGTGCGAGAGGTGGGTGTGGGTCACCAGGCCGAGCCGTTCCAGCAGCTCCAGCGTGCGGTAGATGGTGGTGATGTTGACGCCGGCGGCGACCTCCCGGACGGCGGTGTGCACCTGCTCCGGTGTGGCGTGGCCCAGATCGAGCACCGCCTGGAGGACGAGCTGCCGCTGGGCCGTCAGCCGCAGCCCACGGGCCCGGAGCATTTCCGCGAGGGAGGATTCGGACACCGTCCGATCATAGTTCGGCGGCCGTGGCTACCTCCGCCGTGCGACGCCCGTCGCTACCCTCGACCCTCATGGCGACGTCCTTCACCGGGCAGGTTCCGGTCGGCCCGACCGCGCGGATCGCCGTGCTCGGGCAGGGCCCGGTCCCGGCCACGGAGCCGGTGGTACGCGGCGACGACCGTGGCGTCCTGCACGGCGACGGGCTCTTCGAGAGCATGCACCTGCGCCAGGGCCGGCCGTGGCTGCGCGACGAGCACCTGGCCCGGCTGGCCGTGTCGGCCGCCGCCATCGAGCTGGCCGTGCCCGACGCCGCCGCGTTGACCGACCTGCTCGACACGGTGTGCGCCGGCTGGCCGGCGCGGGTCGAGGGGGCGTTGCGGCTGGTCTGCACCCGGGGCCCGGAGGCCGGCGCACCGACGGTCTACGCCACGCTGAGCGAGGTGCCGGCGGCGGCGCGGATGGCGCGACGGGACGGGATCAGCGTCGCGAACCTGCCGCTCGGGGTGCCCGCCACCGCCCGCGCCGAGTTGACCTGGCTGCCCGCCGGGATCAAGTCCACCTCGTACGCGGTCAACAGCGCCGCCCGCCGCTGGGCCCGCGCCAACGGGGTGGACGACGTGCTCTGGATCTCCTCCGACGGGTACGCCCTGGAGGGGCCCACGGCCAACGTGGTGTGGCTCACCGGCGACACGCTCCGCACGGTGCCGGCCGCCACCACCGGCATCCTGCCCGGCACGACCGTCGCCTGGCTGCTCGCCCACGCCGGCGAGCTGGGCCTGAGCGCCGCCGAACGGATGGTCACCCCGGCCGAGCTGCACGACGCCGACGGGGTGTGGTTCGCCTCGTCGGTGCGCGGGCTCACCGAGGTCCACACGCTGGACGGGGTGCGCCGGGACCGTTGCCCGCGCACCCCCGCCCTGCAGTCGCTGCTGGGTTTCCCCGTCGGCTGAAGCGTCAGCCGCCGACCCGGACGAGCCGGGCGGAGAGGTGCGCGCTGAGTGGGTGACCCATCGCCGCCATCTCCTGGGCGTAGAGCAGCGCCCCCTCGACGATGCCGAAAAGCCGGTGCCCGCCGGTGACCTCCTTGGCGGTCGCCGTCCGGACCACCGCGTCGGTGGCGAACTCGACCTGGGTGCCGGTGCGCTTGCCGAGGTGCAGCTCCATCACCCCGGTGGGGGTCGTGAGCAGGGCCTCCAGCTCGTCGGTTGCCCGACCGTCCACCAGCACCGGTCGCCACCAGCCGACCTCACGCCCGGCCGGGCGGACGGGCCTGCTCTGCTCGTCGAGGATCCAGGCGCGCGACTCGTAGTGCAGGAACGGCCGGCCGTCGTGGCTGATCCGGATCTCCTGCGCGTAGTCGAAGTCCTCGATGGTGGGGAAGCCACCCTTGCCCCGGCCGCGCCACAGACCGATGTACGGCAGCAGGCCGTCCAGCGCCGGGTGCAGCTTCGGGCCGACCCGCAGGTCGTGACTCTCCTCGAACGGGTACTCCTCGACCGGCGGCGCGTTCAGCCACGGTGGCTGCAGCGGGTTCTCGTCGCTCACCGTGCCACCTTCGTTCGCGACTGCGGGGCTCGCAGGCCCGGCTCACTCCTCGCGCTCACCAACGTCCCCTCGAAATCTTTACTGCCAGGTAGACCAGGCCGCCGGCGAGCCCGCCCAGGCCGGCGACCAGCAGGCTGACGAACCCGATCTCGGTAACCATCGTGACCATCCTATGCTGGGCCTCATGGCCCGCTCTCTCGTCGTCAAGGTCACCGCTGGGGCGGACGCCCCGGAGCGGTGCGCGCAGGCGTTCACGGTCGCCGCCACGGCGGTCGCGGCCGGCGTGGACGTGTCGCTCTGGCTGACCGGGGAGTCGACCTGGTTCGCGCTGCCCGGCCGCGCCCAGGAGTTCGAGCTACCGCACTCCGCGCCGCTGGCCGAGCTGCTGCACGTCATCCTGACCAGTGGTCGGGTGACCGCCTGCACCCAGTGCGCGGCCCGGCGGGAGATCGGCCCGGACGACGTACTGCCCGGTGTGCGGATCGCGGGCGCCGCGGTCTTCGTCGAGGAGGCGTTGGCCGAGGGCACGCAGGCGCTGGTCTACTGACCACCGGCACACCTCGGGGCGACGGTATGGGCGGACTCCCGATACCGACCCGACATCTCGGACAGCTGCCTACGATTCGACTGTGACCGAGGCGACGGAGAGGTTCTTCGAATCGCTGCCGACGCGTGCCCCCGCGGTCCTTGGCGGCCTGGCCAGGGGGACCCTGCAGATCGATCTCGGCACCGGCCACCGGACCGAACACTGGCTGGTCCGGATGCGGCCGGGAGCGGTACAGGCCAGCCGCGAGCGGGGTCCGGCCGACGCCATCTGGTTCAGCAGCTCGGCCCTGTTCGACAGGCTGATCACCGGCGAGGCCCAGGCGCTCGCGGCGGTACTGCGCAACGAGAGCACCTTCAGCGGTGACGTGGTGCTCTTCCTGGCCTTCCGCCGCTTCTTCCCGAACCCGCCGGGCACCCGCGACCCGCGCGAGGTGGCCCGGGAGGCAGTCGGGCGGCGGACGTGAACGATCTCGTCAGCATCCTGGACGGCAACACCTTCCTGGTCAGCGACCGACGCGGCGACATCGAGCCGTCCTTCACCTTCCCGACCGGGTTGTTCTCCTTCGACACGCGTTTCCTGTCCAGTTGGGTGCTCACCCTCAACGGCGAGCGGCTGCACGCACTCTCGATCGACGACAGCCAGTCGTACCGGACGACGTTCTTCCTCGCTCCCGGCGAACCCACCCACTACCTGGACGCCAAGTGGTCGGTGATCCGCAGCAGAGAGATCGGGGGCAGCTTCGACGAGGAGCTGACCGTGCTCAACCACTCCGGCGAGGAGGGTGAGTTCACCGTCCGGATCGAGATGAGCAGCGACTTCGCCGACCTGTTCGAGATCAAGCACGCCCGGGAGAAGGTGGGCCGGACGACGGTCGCGGCGACCGACAACGAGCTGCGGTTGACGTACCGGCGGGAGGCGTTCCGCCGGGAGACCGTGGTCCGCTCCACGGTTCCGGCGCAGGTCGACAACTCCGGAATGACCTTCCGGGTCCGGATCGACAGCAACAGCGAGTGGACCACCCGGCTGCACGTCTCCACCGTCGTCTACGGGGCCCGGGGCGAGGACATCCGGGCCACCCTGCCGTACGCGGGCAGCCGCAGCGGGGACGCCATCCGCGCCGAGCAGCAGGAGCTGATCGACCGGGCGCCGAAGCTCGGCTGTGACTGCGAGCCGCTGGCCGGGGCGTACCGGCGCAGCCTCAACGACCTGGCCGCGCTGCGCTACGAGTCGATCGCCCTGGGCGTACGGCTGATCGCCGCCGGGCTGCCGTGGTTCATGACCCTGTTCGGTCGGGACAGCATCATCACCTCGTTGCAGGTGCTGCCGTTCCTGCCGGAGCTGATCCCCCCGACCATCTTCATGCTGGCCGGTCTCCAGGGGCACCGGGTGGACGACTTCCGGGACGAGGAGCCCGGCAAGATCCTGCACGAGCTGCGGTACGGCGAGACCGCCGGCTTCGAGGAGCAGCCCCACTCGCCGTACTACGGGTCGGCCGACTCGACCCCGCTGTTCGTCATCCTGATCGACGAGTACGAGCGCTGGACCGGCGACACCGCGCTGGTCAAGCGGCTGGAGCCGAACATCCGGGCGGCCCTGGAGTGGATCGACACGTACGGCGACCTGCTCGGCACCGGCTACCTCTGGTATCGGACCCGCAACCCGGAGTCCGGGCTGCAGAACCAGTGTTGGAAGGACTCCTGGGACGCCATCTCGTACGCCGACGGCCGGCTGCCCGGCTTCCCCCGGGCCACCTGCGAGTTGCAGGGCTACGCGTACGACGCGAAGATCCGGACCGCCCGGCTGGCCCGGAAGGTCTGGAACGACCCGGCGTACGCCGACCGGCTGGAGCGGGAGGCGGCGGCGCTCAAGCAGCGGTTCAACCACGACTTCTGGATCGCCGACCGGGAGTACTACGCGCTCGCCCTGGACGCCGACGGCCGGCAGGTGGACGCGCTCACGTCGAACATCGGGCACCTGCTGTGGAGCGGGATCGTGGACGAGTCCCGGGCCCGCAAGGTGGTCGACCACCTGCTCGGGCCGAGACTCTTCTCGGGCTGGGGGGTGCGGACCCTCGCCGAGGGCGAGGGTCGGTACAACCCGATCGGCTACCACGTGGGCACCGTGTGGCCGTTCGACAACTCGATCATCGCCTGGGGCCTGGGCCGGTACGGCTACCGGGAGGAGGCCGGGCTGATCTGCGACTCGATGCTCGCGGCGTCCCGCTACTTCGACGGGCGGCTGCCGGAGGCGTTCGCCGGCTACGCCCGCAGCCGCACCGGCTACCCGGTGGAGTACCCGACCGCGTGCAGCCCGCAGGCCTGGTCGAGCGGCACCCCGCTGCTGTTGCTGCGGGTCATGCTGGGGCTGGAACCGCAGGGCGAACACCTGATCATCGATCCGGCTGTGCCACCGGGCATGGGCCGGGTGGAGCTGCTGGACATTCCCGGCCGCTGGGGCCGCGTGGACGCGTTGGGTCGCAGCCGAGGCCCGCAGGATCACCAGACGGGCGGCTGACCCGGGCCCGACGTCCGGCTCAGGCGGGGCAGCCGACGGTGGCGGCCACCAGTGCGGTGTCCGGGCCGAGTTCGGCCAGCACGGTGACGTCGCCGGTGCGGTACGCGTACAGCGGGGGGTTGTCCAGCAGTGGGGTGCCGGCGGCCAGCGGGGCGAGCGCGCCGGCCGTGGCCGAGCCGGGCCCGGCGGCGGACCGTGCGGTACGGGCCACGGCGCCGCCGGGGCACGGCGCGGTGACCAGGTCCGGCGCGGCGTCGGCCGGACGGTCGAGCGCGGTCAGGGCAGCCGTCAGGGCCGTGGCCTCCGGGCCGGCGCCGGTGGCCGGCTTCGGGTCGTAGCCGGCGCCCAGCGGCCGGCAGCCGGTGTCGACGGTCAACCGGAGCCGGCCGTCCCCGGTCGGTCGTCCCTCGACGGCGACGAAGTCCCCGGCGTCGGCGTGCAGTTCCGGGCCGTCCAGGCCGGGGCCGACTCCGGCCCGCCAGGTGGACGGCAGCCGGTCGGCGATGCCGGTCAGCACGGCGCGCTCGGTGCCGGCGGGCGCGAGCACGCCGACCTCGCGGCGCAGCGCCGCGCCGTCGGAGAACGGGGTGACGCGGCAGCCGGCGTTGACCCGCACCGGGCCCAGTTCCAGCAGCCCGGCCGTCCCGGCGGCGCGGGCCAGCTCACCGACCGCCCGGTCGACCACCGGGGCGGCCTCGTCGAGGGAGCGCTGTTCGCGCACCGTCGGCGGGTCGTCGCGGACCGACATCCAGGCGAGCCCGGCCAGCAGGACGGCCCACAGCACGGTCGCGACCAGCAGCCAGCGCCGCCCACGCCGGGCAGGTGCCGGCGCGGCGGGATCGCTCGACGGGGCCCAACCCGTCTGGACAGCACCGCTCACCCGGCCATGGTGTCACGGGCGGTCCGCCGTACCGGAGGCAGCGGTCGGCAGCCGGGGTGACGGCCGAGGGTCAGGCCGGCCGGGGCGGCGGATCGAGCCGGTAGCCGACCCCGCGCACGGTGTGCACCCGCGGCCCGCCCGGCAGCCCGTGCAGCTTGCGCCGGAGCCGCTTGATCGCGGAGTGCAGGATCGCCGTGTCACCGAGGTACGCGCCGGCCCAGACCGCGGCGAAGAGCTGCTCGTGGCTCCACACCACCAGCGGCGGACCGACGAGCCGGGCGAGCAGCTCCCGTTCGGTACGGGTGAGCGGGAGTGGATCGCCGCGCCAGGTGACCAGGTGCCCGGCCCGGTCGACGACCAGCTCACCCCAGCTGACCCGCCCCTGCGGCGGGGCCGGCGGGGTGGCCGGTGTCGAACCGCCCGGCGGTGGGAACAGCATCGCCCGCAGCTGGGCAAGGTCGGCGCAGGTCACGACCGGCCCGATCCCGTCCAGCTGCCGCAGCACCCGCTCGCGCACCGAGGCGTCCGCACTGACGCAGACGACGATCGGGGCCTCTGCGCCGGGCCCGCCGACTCCGCCCGCACCACCCGCGACCACCACCCGACGATAGTGACGTATGCCGATGCGATTCGGGGCCCCGTCCACGCCCGGAATGACGCCACGTCACTGACCAGGCACTGACCGGCGTTATTCACTGAGCACCGTCCGAACCAGCCAGAGCATGACTGTCAGCGGACGTGGGGGTGCCACCCACCCACTCCACCCGCCCCGCTGCGCGGCCGTCCCGGCGGTGCGCGCTCGTCCCGAACCCATCGGGACCCAACGTGGGGAGGAAAAGTGCTCCGACCATCAACCCTGAGGTCCGCTCTCTGGCGGACGACCTGGGGCGCAACTTCGATCTTCGAGCCGACGAGCGCAGCGTCTACGAGATGGTCCGCTGCATTGACTACCTGCTCGGCGATGACGACTGACGGCCCTTCCGTCTCTCCCGATCTCATTGCCAGAGCCAGCGCTTTCGCCGACGACATCACCGCTCGCCTGCACCGGGTGGTGAAGACGGAAAAGAGCCTGTCGGCATTGTTGATGCCTGGCAGGAACGGCGGCCGGGTCATGGTTGGCATCGTCGAGGGAGACGCCTGTACATCGACAATAGGCACCGCCTCGACCTGCTGGTCAAGTTCAACTGCTGCATGGATTCGAGCGGCAGGCATTTGGCCACGGATTCCTCGTGGCTCCATGTGACCTCGAAGGGCGACAAGGCACCGCTGTTTCGCTATGAGTACGTTCGAGACATCCAGAGCGGTGTGCCCTGCGCCCACCTGCACGTACATGGCCACCGCGATGAGTTCGCCTTCGCCATGCAGGACGGGGCACGAGGACGCCCCAAGGCCCGCAAACGCCGGCACGAAGTGCCACGGCTCGCGAAGTTTCACTTTCCGCTCGGCGGGCACCGCTTCCGACCCTGCGTCGAGGACATCCTCCAGGCCGTCGTGGAAGAGTTCTGCGTCGACACCGTCGATGGATGGCGGAACGCGGTGGACGAGGGCCGCGAGGAGTGGCGCCCTCTCCAACTACTCGCGGCGGTGCGCGACGCGCCCAATGTCGCAGTGCGGGCGTTGGACGAGCTGGGCTACAAGATCGTGCCGCCCGACTCCGTACCGGCCGACAACCAGGGCAGGATGCGCGCCTACTGACCGCCTCGCGACGACCGGGGCCGGCCACCCCGGAGGGTGACCGGCCCCGGTCGATCAGAGCAGTGGGTCAGGCGACGGTGACGGTGACCTCGTTGACGCCCCGGCCGGCGGTGACGGCGGCGTCGCCGTTGCCGTGCCGGGACAGCGCCCGCAGCGTCCAGGAACCGGGCGCGGCGAAGAACCGGAACTGGCCGGCCGCCGAGGTGACCACCTCGGCGGTGAACTCACCTGTCGAGTCGAGCAGCCGGACGTACGCGCCCGGCACGGCCTCGTCCGCCGCCGAGCGGACGATGCCCGTGATGACGGTTTCCTTTTCCAGGTCCAGGCTGGTCGGCAGCGGCGCGGCCTGGTCGGGTGCGGCGCAACCCGCAGCGGTGGGAGCAGTCATGGCGGATCAGGCCTCCCCGGGCTCATCGCCGAGCGCGACCGGCACGCCGACGAGCGAGCCGTACTCGGTCCAGGAACCGTCGTAGTTCTTCACGTTACGGTGGCCGAGCAGCTCCTGAAGCACGAACCAGGTGTGCGAGGAACGCTCACCGATCCGGCAGTACGCGATGGTCTCCTTGCCGTCGTCGAGCCCCGCGTCGCCGTAGATCCTGCGCAGCTCGTCGTCGGACCGGAAGGTGCCGTCCTCGTTGGCCGCCTTGGACCACGGGACGCTGATCGCGGTCGGGATGTGACCGGCCCGCTGCGCCTGCTCCTGCGGCAGGTGCGCGGGGGCGAGCAGCCGGCCGGCGAACTCGTCGGGGCTGCGCACGTCGACCAGGTTCTTGGTGCCGATCGCGGCGACGACCTCGTCGCGGAAGGCCCGGATGGAGGTGTCCGGCTCCTGCGCGACGTACTGGGTCGCCGGGCGGGCCGCCGTCTCGGTGACCAGCGGACGGGCGTCCAGCTCCCACTTCTTGCGCCCGCCGTCGAGCAGCTTCACGTCGCGGTGGCCGTAGAGCTTGAAGTACCAGTAGGCGTACGCCGCGAACCAGTTGTTGTTGCCGCCGTACAGGATCACGGTGTCGTCGTTGCTGATGCCCCGCTCGGACAGCAGCGCCTCGAACTGGGTCTTGTTGACGAAGTCCCGGCGGACCGGGTCCTGGAGGTCGGTCCTCCAGTCGATCTTGATGGCGCCGGCGATGTGGCTGGTCTCGTAGGCCGAGGTGTCCTCGTCGACCTCGACGAAGACGACGCCCGGGGCGTCAAGGTTCTTCTCGGCCCATTCGACCGAGACGAGTGCGGTGTCGCGACTCATCGAATCACTCCCTGGTGAGGATGGATGGTGAGCCAACGCGCGAATATCGATGGGTTGAACTGTCGCACCGCGCGCGGGACCCAGCGGAAGGACGGGATCACGGGTTTGTGCGACGGCGCCGCTGCCGGGCGTTCGGTGGGATCACCGGAAAGGGTCGAGGACCCTGCGTGCCGGTGGCCGCCGTCAGGCGGCCAAAAACAGCCCCGCCGTCAGATGACAGGGCGACACAGGCAGGTGGCCACGCGGCACAGGTCGACCGCGCGCCGTTTGGTGAGGTGGGTCCCCATGAGCACGGAGCCTACCAGGCAGTGACCGGGCTGCCACTGGACCGACCACCATCCGGGATCGTCAGGGCTGCGGGGCCGATGGGGTGTCCCAGCGGCCCGGATGATTGACGCGCCGCTCAGCCGGCGGAGTTGATCGGTACGTTCTTCGCGTCGGCGGTGACCGCCAGCCCTTCGGGCAACGGCCGGACCTCCCGGACCGCGAGCTGGAACGGCAGGTCGGGCAGCGGCACGTCGACGGAGATGCCCTCGGCGTACTTGTTCAGGATCGTGCGGGCCAGCGGCAGGTTCGGCAGGCCGGCGGCGTCCAGTTTGCTGAAGCGCAGGGCGACGGCGCCGTTCTCGGCGACGGTGACGTCGGCGGTGCCGGCGACGGTGAACTTCTGGCCGAGGATGTCGACCGGGGCGGTGACGGCGAGCTTGCCGCCCTGCTCGCCGAGGGTGAGCCCGGGTCGGTTCAGCAGCGCGGCGAGGCTCTCGTAGCTGATCGTGCCGGTGCCGTTGACCGTGTCGGCGACGACGTCGCCCTGCCCGGTCCGCAGCGTGTCGAGCGAGGCACGCACGTTGCGGGCGTCCACGTCCAGCACCGGCAGCCGTACGGCGTCGCCCTCGACCGACGCCTGCACGTCCCGCAGAGTGATGGAGATCCGCTCGTACCGCCCGTCCAGCACCTGGGTGAGGAACGGCGTCCCGGCGACCTCGACGTCGGGCTTGGCCGACTGCGCCCCCTGCTTGCTGACCTCCTGGCTGACCCGCTCGGCGATGAGCCGCTCGGCCACGCCGACCGCCACCCGGTCGGCGACCACCAGCAGACCCGCCACCACCAGGAGCAGGACGACCAGGCCGATGAGCAGCTTGCGACCGCGCCGTCGGGGCCGGGCCTCGTCAGCCGGATACTCCTGGGCCACGCCGCCTCCTGTCTCCGCCCGCCGCGATGCGGCGGGACGTCCGAACCGGTGCCGCAGCGCGGCGCACCCGTAGGTACCCGACCGACACCGGCCTCAACCGTAGGCTCAGAGGAACAGCATGCACATGGCGTACGCCGCCGGTGCGGCCAGGGCGAATCCGCCGAGCGGACCCTGCATGTGCCGGGCGACCCACATGGTGGGCGGTTCGCCCGCCATCAGGCGACCCGCCTCCGCGTACCCCACGGCGAGATCGGACAGGACGGCGGTGACGGCCGCGACCAGGCCGATCACCGCGGCCCGGGTCGGCGTGAAGGGTGCCACCAGGTAGCTGCCGAGGAGAGCGCTGCCCAGCGTGCCCACCATCGCGCCGGCGACGACGCCGGCCGCGCCCCGGGGCACCTGCGGGGCCAGCCGGGGCCACGGCAGCACCGCGTCGGTGAGGCGGGCGACGGTCAGCGCGACCCCGCTCGCGGTCAGGCAGACCGTGATCGCCTGGGTGCCGGCCGGGATGCGGCTGAGCACGATCAGGGTGCCGAAGGCCACGACCCCGACCACGATCAGCAGTGTGGCGCCGAGTGAGTCGGTGACCCGGACCCGGTCGACGCGGCGGACCAGCTGGCCGAGCACGGCGGCGAGGAAGCCGCCGACGGCCAGGTAGCCCAGCGGCGCCAGACCGGCGACGTCGCTCTGGACGGCGGCGACGTCAGCGGCAGCGGCGACCGCCGCGCTGATCCCGCCGACCAGCAGCAGCGCGGGTGGGCGCATGGCCATCGTCCAGGCGAGCACGAACAGCAGCTGGACGCCGAAGACGATGAAGGCGAACGGCAGGCGGTGACCCGGCCCGGACGTCTGCGCGCCGAGCACCAGACCCACCCCGAGCAGCGCGGCGAAGCCGGCGATGGTCAGGGCCAGCGGCCGGTGCACCTCCACCGGAGCGACGGGCTCCTCCTCCGGCTCGTCGACCTCGTCCTCGGCACGACGGGCCGGCTCCCCGGCACGGCGGGCCCGGCGCGGCCCACCCCGTTCACGGCGTTCGCCGTCGGCGACGGCCGGTCCGGTGCGCGGCGCGGGCGGATGGCCACGGGTCGGAGCGGCCGGACCCGGGCGGGGACCGTCGGACCACGATTCGCGGCCGGCGTCGGGCGAGGTGGAGGGAAACACGCCCCGATCGTGCCAGATCGGCTGCCCGGCGCGACGGTCACGGGTTTCCGCAACGTTAAAACCTGCGCCGCGATCAGGGGCAAGCTAGACAAACGGGAAATGACTCGGAGGCGCGGCCGAGGCGATCGGTTACGCTCAACGCGTTACCCGCCCGTCAGCGACGCCGGGACCACGCTATTTCTCAGCGCACTCCGCCACGAGTGTGTCTGGTCGCGTGCGGCGTTGCGCCGCCGGGACGGAGGTGATCGTGGAGATCCTGCTGCTGGTGACCGCGCGCGCAGGGGAACCGTCGGCTGTGCTGCCGGCGCTCGACCTGCTGCCACACTCGGTTCGCACCGCGCCGCGCGACGTCCGCACCCTGGTTGCCGGGCCCAGCCCCGACGCGGTGCTGGTGGACGCCCGGTCGGAGCTGAGCGAGGCCCGAGCGACCTGCCGGATGCTGCACGCCACCGGGCTCGGGGTGCCGCTGGTCGCGGTGGTGACCGAGGCCGGTCTGATCGCGCTGAACGCGGACTGGGGCGTCGACGACGTCATCCTCGCGTCGGCCGGTCCCGCCGAGGTCGAGGCTCGACTGCGGCTCGCGGTCGGCCGCCTGAGCAACGCGACCGCCGGCGCCGGCGGCTCGATCCGGGCCGGCGAGCTGACCATCGACCCCGACACGTACGCCGCCAAGCTGAAGGGTCGCCCGCTCGACCTCACCTACAAGGAGTTCGAGCTGCTGAAGTTCCTGGCCCAGCACCCGGGCCGGGTGTTCACCCGCGATCAACTGTTGCGCGAGGTCTGGGGCTACGACTACTTCGGCGGCACCCGGACGGTGGACGTGCACGTCCGGCGGCTGCGCGCCAAGCTCGGCTCGGAGTACGAGTCGATGATCGGCACGGTCCGCCAGGTGGGTTACAAGTTCGTCGTACCGCCGTCGCGCTCCCTGCCCGAGGCGGAGCACGCGCCGCTGCCCGTCTGATCCCCACCCCGGGGCGATTTCCCATATGCCCCTTTTGCGCGGCTCGCCAGTCCTATTCTGACTGCCGGGTTTGTCGGAAAAGGGGGCGACGGTGCGGGCAGGTAGCACGGGGGCGAGGGGCCGGCGCGTCCGGCCAGCCGGGCGGAAGCCGTGACGCGGGTCAGCTCGACCGCGCGCGCGGCAGTGATCGTGACGGCGGTGGTGGCCGCCCTGCTCGGCTCGGCGTACGTGCTGGGCCGCAGTCTCGTCCCCGACCAGACCCAGCGGCACGCCACCGGCGTCACCACCGAGGGCGACGGGCCGCACTACGCCGACCAGACTCCCGAAGAGCCCCCGACCGGCGCCCCGACCGGCGCCCCGACCGGTATCCCGACCGCGGGCCAGAGCGCCGGCCCGTCCGAGGCCGGCCAGGACGGCTCGGGGCAGAGCGCCAGCGGCGACAAGCTGTTCGGCGCCCACACCGAGACCGGCAACGCCCGACTCGCGCTGACCTTCGACGACGGGCCGGACCCGCGCTACACCCCGCAGGTCCTCGCGATCCTGCGCGAGTACGACGTCAAGGCCACGTTCTGCGTGGTGGGCGAGAACGCCCAGGATCATCCCGACCTCATCCAGGCGATCGTCGCCGACGGCCACACCCTGTGCAACCACTCCTGGCACCACGACGTCTCCCTCGGCAACAAATCCGCCGACCAGATCCGCGCCGACCTGGTACGCACCAACGAGGCGATCCGGTCGGCGGTCCCGGACGCCCCGATCGTCTGGTACCGCCAACCCGGCGGCGCCTGGACGTACCCCGTGGTGTCGGTGTCGCAGCAGCTCGGCATGACTCCGCTGCACTGGTCGGTGGACCCGTCGGACTGGCAGGCGCCCGGTGCCAGCAAGATCGCCGCGACCGTGCTCGCGCAGGCGGAACCCGGTGCGGTGGTCCTCATGCACGATGCCGGCGGCGACCGGCAGGGCACGGTCGACGCGCTGCGCCGGATCCTGCCCCAACTCAGCGCGCGATACGAGCTGGAGGCACTGCCCACCGACCCGACGTGAGCTACGACCCCCTACTCGGGCGACAGTCCGGGACGCCCGAGACGCAGCGGCTACGGTGACCCAATGAGCAGCGCGGAGCCGACCAGCGACCAGGTGACCCGGACCGACCGACTGGCCCCGACGGAGATCGCCGGCGTGCTGGCCCTGGCGCGTACGGCGGGCGACACCGACGGCGCGGACCCGCTCAACGAGCACGTCCTGCTCCGCCTGCGCGATCCGGAGGCGCCGGCCGTGCACCTGCTGGCCCGCGCCGACGACGGCACCCTCACCGGGTACGCCCACCTGGACACCACCGACCCGGTGGGCGGGATCGGGGTGGAGCTGGTGGTGCACCCCGCGTACCGGCGGCGGGGCACCGGCCGGGCGCTGGCCCGGGGCGTGCTCGCCTCGGCCACCGGGCCGCTGCGGGCGTGGGCGCACGGCGACCACCCGTCGGCGGCGGCGCTCGCCGTGGACCTCGGGTTCACCCGGGCGCGCGTGCTCTGGCAACTACGCCGGCCGTTGGCCGCCCCGCTGGGCGAGCCGCGCCTGCCCGAC
>NZ_JBEXHY010000062.1:0-32199 GCF_040608295.1 Micromonospora sp. NPDC005197
GGTCGGTCACCTCGCGGGCGCCGGCCAGCGCGGTCCGCGCCGGCGCCGACCCGGCCAGCGACTCGGCGGTCACCCGGCGCTCGGTCTGCAGGCCGAGGATCAGCCGGTCGATGGGCTGGCCCAGGGTGTCGGCCAGGGTCCGCACCCGCAGCAGGTCGACCGCGTCCTGACCGGTCAGGTAGGCCGCGTACGACCAGAGCGTGAGCAGCACCGCCGCCGCGGCGACGAGCCGGACCCGCAGTCGCCGTTCGAGGGTGCGCGTCACGTCGCGCTCCGCCCGGTCCGCGGTGACCCGTGGCGCTTCCGGCTCATCGCGCCGACCGCTGCGGCCAGGGCTGCCCGGCGGCGTCGCTGGCCCGGTCGGCGACGACGGTCCGCAGCAGCGCCAGCAGCTCCGCACGGTTGGCGCAGTTCAGCCGGTTGCGCATGCGGGCCACGTGGTGCTCCACGGTCTTCGCCGAGATGAAGAGCCGATCACCGATCTCCCGGTAGGTCAGTCCGGCCAGCACCAACTCGGCCACCTCGTACTCCCGGTCGCTGAGCCCTTGCTGGGTGGGGGCGGCGATGGCGCCCGCCGCCGGGGTGGCGCTCTCGCCGGCCGCCGGTCGCGGCCCACCGGTGGCGGCGGCCGGCCGGCCCTGGAGCACCCGGGCGCATTCCAGCAGGGTGGTCATCGCCCGCCGGTCGGAGGTGCGGATCGCCGCCTGCCCGGCGAGGCGCGCGCCGTCCCAGCACAGTCCGGTGTCGTGCAGGCCACGGGCGGCGGCCTCCACCCGCACCGGGTCGACCACGCCCCCCAGCACCTCGACCCAGCTCTCGGCGGCCGCGGCGACCACTGCGGCGTAGCGGCTGTGGTCCGCGGCGGCCAGCAGGGCGGTGACGTGGTCGTCGGCGGCCGCCGGCTCGCCGCTCAGGATGGCCGCGTGCAACCCGCTCCAGTGCAGCGGGACGCTCCACAGTGTCGGGGCGCCGAGCCGGTCGAGCAGCGCCCCGCCCTCCCGCAGGTACGGCGCCAACCGGGCCACGTCGCCCAGCCGTGCGCCCGCGATGGCCAGTTCGCCCAGCGGCAGCAGCGTGAACAGGTCGACGGGATGGCGGACCACCGCCTCCAGGGCCTGGCCCCACCCCCGCTTGAGCGCACCGAGGTCGCTGGTGCGCCGGCCGATGCCCATCCGCAGCGCGGCGGCGAAGAGCAGGTCACGGGACTCCAACGGCCGCTCGTCGGCGGTCACCGTGGCGAGGCGTTCGGCCGCCGCGAGCGTCTGGCCCCGGACCATGAGGATCCAGGCCTGCAACAGCCGGTGCCGGCGGGCCATCAGCGGACCGCCGACTCCGGCCGCCTGCGCCCGGTGCAGCACCTGCTCGGCGATGTCCAGCTCGCCGGAGTGCACGGCGGTCAGGGCGGCCAGCGCGGCGGGACTGTCCGGCAGGAGCGCCGCCCGGCCGTCCGGCTCCAGCAGCGCGGCGGCCTGGACGAGAGCGGAGAGCGCCGCGCTCGGCGTGCCGGTGACGCTCTCGCGTACGCCCTGGGCCATCAGCCGGGCGGCGCTGGCGTGCAGGGTGGGCGGTTCGACGGCCGACCCGTCCACCGGCGGCCCGGCGGCGGTCAGATCGCCGGTGGCGAGCCCGCCGACGGTGGCGTACGCCAGCGACGAGGCGTTGCCCGACCACCGGTACAGCTCGACGCTGCGGCCGGTGTGGCCGCGGTGCGCCAGAGCGGTCGCGGCCACCACGGCCGCCTCGGCGCGGTCCGTCGGATCGGTCGCGGCCAGCAGCCGGTCCGCCAGGCGCAGCGCGTCGTCGAGGTTGCCGGCGAGCGCGGCGGCGAGAGCCTGCCGGGCGCTCGTCGGGTGCCCGGCCGCGGTGGCGGCGGCGAACAGGTCGGCGGCGAAGGCCGGCTCGTCGGCCAGCGCCTCCTGCGCCGCCGCGGCCAGCGTCGGGGCCGGGCAGTCGCCGAGCACGCCCACCGCGAGCAGCGAGCGCACCAGCGGCAGCACCGGGCCGCCCCGGGCGAGCTGCAACTCGGTGAGGCGACGCCAGACCGCGCTGCGCTCGGTGGCCGGGCTGAGCGTGGTGACGGCCCGCCGGACGATCGGCGTGAGCCGGCCGTCGGCGCCGATCAGCCCGGCCGCCCGGGTCGTGGCGATCAGCTCGTCGACCGCCTCCGGCTCCTGGTCGAGCAGCGGGCCGAGCATGGTCACCGGCAGCGGTACGCCGGCCGCGACCGCGAGCAGCAGCCGTCGTACGGCGGTGGGCTGGATCTCCAGCTCCGGTGCGAATTCGAGGACGACGGACCGGGGTGGTTCGGCCGGGGCGCTGGTCAGGCCCGGGACTGTGCGCAGGCCACGGGTCAGCCGCTCGACGTCGCGGGGGACGCCACCGGTCTGCGTGTGCACGAAGTCGACCAGGTCGCCACGGTGGGCCAGCTCGGGCGCGGCGGCGGCGAGGTGGGCCGCGGTCTGCTCCCGAGCGTACGGGCCGAGCAGCACGGCCTGCCCTTCGCGGCGCAGCGCGTCGGTCAGCTCGGAGAGGGCCGCCGACCGGGGCCAGGGCCGGTGGGCGACGACCAGTCGGTGTCGACGGGTGGCGACCAGGCCCAGCAGCACGCCGATCCGCTCGTCGTCGAGCAGGTGCGCGTCGTCGACCAGCAGCAGCTCGGCCGGGTCGACGGGATCGCCCGGCTGCGGGACGCCCGTCCGCACGGTGACCCCGGCCCGTTGCTGGCTGCGCGTCAGCTCGGCGAGCAGCGCGGTCTTGCCGTGACCGGCGGGGCCGGCCAGCCCGACCAGGAGCGGGCCGGTCGGATCGTCGGCGACCCGGTTTAGCAGGGCCCGGGGTGCTCTGCCGAGCACCAGTCGGGACTCGACGACGTCATTCATGATCATTGTGGTCATCCTTCGCGTCCCCGGCTGAGCGTCAGTGCCAGGCGGGACGCCTTCGGCAGGTCGAGGGGGAGGATCCGGACCGGAGGGCGGGGTGGCGGCTCGCCCGGATCGGTGGCGTGGTCCCGGGGTCGTCGCAGGGCCGGGATGGTGGCCCGGCCGGAGCCGGCGACCGGTGCCGGATCGCGGACCGGAGTGGGGTGCCGGGGGCGGGGTGACACCACCTGGCAGGCCGCGCTCGCCGCCCCGATGGCGGCGGTCAGCTGCGCGTCCGGCTCCACCTCGACCGGGACCGGAAGCGCCGCGGTGATCAGCTCGGTGACCAGCGGGATGCGGGCCGAGCCGCCGGCCAGCAGGACGCCGTCGAGCTGCGTCGGAGTCAGGCCGGCGCCGTGCACGGTGCGCAGCAGGAGGTCCACTGTGGCCTGCACGGTCGGGCGGATCATGGCCTCGAACTGCGCGCGGGTCACCGGTATCCGCGCCGGGCCGGTCGGCAGGCTCAGCACCACGTCGGCGGCCAGCTCGACGGTCAGCGCCCGCTTGACCCGGTCGCACTCGGCCGGCAGCCCGCGCAGGGCGGCGTGGTGCTCCCGACGGCCGGTGGCGGCCAGCTCCCGCGACAGCACGGTGCGTACGTGGCTGGCAAGCAGTTCGTCGAAGTCGGCGCCGCCGATCGGGTCAAGCCCCTGCGGGGTGCCGAAGCTCTCGTAGGTGCCGCGCGAGGTGCGCCGCACCAGGGCCGCCTCGAAACTGGCGCCGCCCAACGCGTAGACGGCGGCCGTGGTGCCCGCGAACCCGCGGGCCGCGTGGCTCTCGGCGACCGTGACCGTACGCGGCAGCAGCGTGACGGTGCGCAGACCGAGGTCGACGAGCGCCCGGTGCAGCAGCTCCCGCCGGTACGGCCGCCAGGCCGCCGGGTGGCTGAGCACGACCGCCTCGGCCGGGCCGCCCTCCGCGGCGTGCACCTGCTCCACCACCCACGCGGCCAGTTCCGCGGTGAGCGTCTGCGGCGCGCACGGCTCGCCGCCCAGCAGCAGGGGCACGTCGTCGCCGATGCGGCGGACGAAGTCCCTGGTGGTGCGGCTGCCGTCGTCGGTGACGGGCCCGCCGATGTGCAGGGCGCCGTCCTCGGCCAGGTGCAGCACCGACGGTACGAGGGGCGAGCCGGCGTTGAGCGGAACAGCCTCCGGGCGCGTCCAGGTCCGGCCGTCGCGCCGTGCGACGGCGGCGGCGGTGTTGGTGCTTCCGATGTCGATCCCCAGGACGTACGGCATCCGTCTCTTCTCTTTCCGCGAGTTGGCCGGCTGGTGGCGATGGCGTCGGCGCTGCCCGGCGACCCACCCCCGGCGAAACCCGCGGGCTCCTACGTTCGTACCAGAGATCGCTCCCCGGTCGGGACCCTAATCTGCCCGGGACGGTTTCCCCCAGTCCCCCTAACGGTGGAGCCGATCAAGGCCCTAACGCGGCCGGATCGGATGCGGGCCGAGCCCCGATGTCCGGGATCGGCCCCCGCAATAACGTCACTGTCGACGAACGACGGTCGCCGACGCCAATCCGAGGAGAACCGGCACATGGACTCGCAACAGACCCTCCACGACTTCGTGCTCGACCTGCTGACCAACCCCGACGCGCGGTCGGCCTTCGACCTCGACCCGGAGGGCGCGCTGCACTCCGCAGGGCTCAGTGACATCACCGCCGCCGACGTGCAGGACGTGGTGCCGCTCGTGGTCGACTACGCGCCGGGACAGGGCCTCGCGCCGATGGTTCCGGCCGTCGGGCAGCTCGGGTTCGACCCGCTGGTGACCGACACCACCGACGTGGTCGGCCAGCTGCAGAGCGTGGCGCAGCAGATCAGCATCACCAGCTCGCCCGCCGGGGTGGACGTCAAGGCCGGAGTGCTCGGCGCCATCGCCGTGGACCCGACGACCGTCGCCGCCGGGGTGACCGTGCTTCCGGGTCTCGGCCTGGGCGTCGGCCCGAGCGGCCTCGACACCGACCTGACCGGCGTGGCCGACGTGGCGCACACCCTCGACGCGGACGTGGTGCAGCCGGTCGACGGCATCGCCGACCCGGTGCTGGGCGGCGTGACCGGCACCGTCGGGGACCCGACCGGTGTACTCGGCGTCACCGACCCGGTGCTCGGCGGCGACGTGACCGGCGGTGTCCTCTCCGGCGTGCACGGTCAGGTCGACGGCATCGTCGGCTCCCTCGGTGTCCACGACACCCTGGGTGGCCTGGGCCTCGGGCACGGCGCCGTCGGTGGTGTGGTGCCGCCGGTCGACGTCCCGTCCGTGGTGGGCGGCGTCACGCACCACGTGGACAGTCTCCTCCCCGGTGTCACCGGCACGGTCGGTGACGTGACCGGAGGGGTCACCGACGGTGTGACCGGCGACCTGCACGACGGGGGGCCCGCCTCGTCGGACCACGGGCTGCTGGGCATCACCGGCGGTCTGCTCTGACGGGGATTCCCGTCGGAAGCGGGAGGCCGGGTCGCCTCGAGCGGCCCGGCTCTCTCCGGTTTCCTTTCCGGTCCCTCTTGATAATTGAGCCGAAATCCGCACACTTGGTGCGGTGATGGCGGGGATCTGGTTGGACGTACTGGACGAGATCGCCCGGACGTGCAACACACACGGTCGCGGCGACCTGCTTCAGACGGTCCGACAGAAGCGTGCCCAACTGCTGGACCCGAAGCTGCGCGTCCTGGTCGTCGGCGAGCCGAACCAGGGCAAGAGTCAGCTCATCAACGCGATCATCAACGCGCCGGCCTGCCCGGTCGGTGACGGACGTACCACCGTCCTGCCGACCGTGGTGCAGCACGCCGAGGCCGCCTCCGCGGCCGTGGTCCAGGCGCCGCCGGTGTCGGGACGGCCCACCGGCGCCGCGGGCGCCCCGGCCGCGACGCTCGTCGAGCGGACCCCCTTGGCGCTCGACCAGATCGCGGCCGGGGTGTCCGGCACGCTCGGGCGGCGGCCGGGCGGCGGTCCGGCGTACGTCGAGATCGGGTTGCCCCGCGCGTTGCTCGCCGCCGGACTGGTGCTGGTGGACACTCCCGGCACCGACCAGGTCGCGGCGCTCGGTGGGGCCGCGGAGGTCGCCGCCTCCACCCGCGCCGACGCCGTGCTGCTGGTCTCGGACTCGACCCGGGAACTCTCGGTCGCCGAGCTGGACATGCTGCTGCACGTCACGCGCTCGCAGCCGAACGTGGTGGTGGTGCAGAGCAAGACCGATCTCGTGGCGGACTGGCGTGCGGTGGCCGAGCGCAACCGGCAGCACCTCGCCGACGCCGGTGTCGCGGCGCCGCTGATTCCGGTGTCGGCGACCCTGCGGCTGCGCGCGGCGACGACCGACGATCGCGGTCTCAACGCCGAGTCCGGCTTTCCGGCGCTGATCGCCCGCCTGCAACGGGACCTGACCGGCAAGGCCGATCACCTGGCGCGGGCGTCGGTGCAGGCGGTGGCCCGTACGGTGGTGGAGCAACTGGCCGCGCCGCTGCGCGCCGAGCTGGCGACGCAGGAGGCCGAGGAGCAGTCCGGGCCGATCTCCCGGCTGCACGCCGCCCAGCGGGAGGTCGACGAGCTGCGCCGCTGCTCCACCCGGTGGCAGAACACGCTCGCCGACGAGATGACCGACCTGCTCTCCGACATCGAGTACGACCTGCGCGACCGCACCCGCCAGATCCTGCGGGCCGTGGACGAGGCGTTCGACGCGGCGGACCCCCTCGTCGCCTGGGACACCTTCGCCGAGTGGCTGGAGCGCAGTCTCGTCGAGGCCGCGGAAGCCAACCACGAGTGGCTGATCCAGCGCTGCGACTGGATCGCGCGTCGGGTGGCGGCCAACTTCAACCGGTACGGCTACGACGTGCTGCCGCCCTGGTCGATGACGATGCCGGCGGATCTCGGCGACCGGCTGCCGGACCTGGAGCGACCGAGGATCGACAAGTTCACCACCGGCCAGAAGTTGTTCACCGGCATGAAGGGCTCGTACGGCGGCATGCTGATGTTCGGCCTCGCGACGACCCTGGCCGGAATGCCGATGATCAACCCGGTCTCGGTAGGCATCGGCGCGCTCTTCGGCGGCAAGAGCATCCGCGACGAGGGCAAGCAGTTGCTGCGCCGCCGCCAGGCGACCGTCAAAACGGCCATTCAGCGGCATGTCGACGAGTTCTTCGTCCGGATGGTCCGGGACTGCCGCGACGCCACCCGCCAGGTGCAGCGGATGCTGCGCGATCACTTCACGGGGCTGACCGAGGAGTTGCAGGAGGCCATCGTGCAGTCGTTCCGCAGCGCGAAGCAGGAGGCCGACACCGATGTCGCAGTGCGCGAGCAGCGGCAACGGGAGATCCGGCTGAAGATGACCCGCCTGGCCGCGCTCTACGAGCAGTCCCAGCAGTTGACCGGCGCCCGGTCCACCCCGGTGCTGCTGGAGCCCCGGGCATGACGGTCGGGGTGCGGCTGGACGAGGCGGCGTGGGGACTGCTGCACCAGGCCATGGACGTCTACCAGCACGACGCGCGGGCCGTCGGGCGGTTGCGGCACCAGGTGGCGCGGTTGGAGCAGCCGCTGCGGATCGCGGTGGCCGGCCCCTGGCGTGCCGGCAAGTCGACGGTGCTGAACGCGTTGATGGGGGAGGAGGTCGCGCCGGTCGAGGGCGCGGACGGCGTCTTCACCTGGTACGAGGACGGCGCTTCGCCACGCGCCACCGCCTACCCGGTGGGCCAGCCTCCCCAGGAGCTGACGGTGGTCAAGTCGGCGACCGGGATGCGGGTGGATCTCGGCTGGCGGGTCGGGGAGGTGCGCGACATCGTGGTGCGGTGGCCGACGCGGGCGTTGCGGCAGGTGACGCTGATCGACACCCCGGCGCTCGCGGCGGTCGACGAGCAGGGCCACGCGCCGGTGCTGGATCGCGTCCTGCGGGACTCGGACGCGGTGCTGTTCCTGACCCGCGACGGTCGCGACAGTGATCTGCGGGTGTTGGAGTCCGCTCGGGACAGTGTCGTCGGGCAGGCCGCCCCGGTGAACGTGATCATGGTGTTGTCCCGGGCGGACGAGGTGGGCGGCGGCCGGATCGACGGGCTGCTCACCGCCCGTCAGCTGGCCCGACGGCACCACCGGGATCCCCGGGTGGGCGCGCTGGCGGTGAACGTGGTGGCGTGCAGCGGGGCGATCGGCCTCGCGGGCCGGATGCTGAGCGAGTCCGACTTCGCCGCGCTCGCGGCGCTGGCCGGGGCGTCCCGCGCCGAGCTGGAGGCCCACCTGCTCTCCGCCGACCGTTTCGTCCGGGGCGAGCTTCCGGTGCACCTGGACTCCGAGGTGCGCGGCGGTCTGCTGGATCGGTTCGGGCTCTTCGGGATCCGGCTCGCGACGACCCTGGTGCGCGGTGGGTTCGACACCCGGGTGGCGTTGTCGGCCGAGCTGATCCGGCGCAGTGGGCTCACCGAGCTGCGGGAGTCGATGACCCGCTGTTTCGTCGATCGTCGCGACACGCTCAAGGCGCGCTCGGCACTGGCCGCGGTGGAGGCCCTGGTCCGGGCCGAGCCGGTGCGCGGGGCCGACGAGTTGGTCGACGCCATCGAGCAGATCCTGGCGGGTGCGCACGAGTTCCGGGAGCTGCGCCTGCTGGTGGCGCTGCGCAACGCCCGTCTCGGTTTCGACGCCGAGTTGGCGGCCGAGGCGCAGCGGCTGGTGGGCGGCGAGGGGGTTGGTCTGGCCGCGCGGCTCGGTGTGGAGCACGAGGCGACAGTGCAGCGGCTCTGGGAGGTCGCCGCCGACGCCCAGTGGCGGTGGCGGGACCGGGCGGAGGATCCTTCGCTCCCGCTGGCCCAGCGCCGGGGCGCCGAGGTCGTGGTCCGCAGTTGCGAGGGGATGCTGGCCGAGCTGGCCGCGGGCGGTCGCTGAGCGCCGCCGGCCCGGGGCGTCCACCCCGAACGCCCAGGGCCGGCGTGTTTCCTTCCGGTCAACCCATTGACAGGGCCGTGGTCGCGCGGAAGCATCTGCCCAACATCCACGGTTCTGCCCTCGCTTGTCACGCACGTCCGATGACAACGATGTCAGGTCCGACCCGTCCGTCCACGATCGACAGCAGCAGCCACCGTCCCCTCCCGCCCAGACGTACGACGTACTCGACCGGATCGAGTCGAAAGGCCCCGCCCCCATGCCGTATCTCCCTCGTGCGCGCACCGTGTCCCTCCGGATGGCAGCCGCGACCACCGCCGCCCTGCTGCCGCTGGGGCTGGTCGTCGCCGCGCCCCTGGCCAACGCCGCGCCCAGTGCCGCCCCACCGGGCTCCTTCAGCTCCTCGTTCGAGTCGGCCGACCCGCAACCCGCCACCAGCACCGTCGAGGTCGACAGCTCGGGCCGGCCCGTGCAGGGCAACCTGAGCGGATCGAGCAGCGCGAACCTGCCCGGCAGCCTGCTCGGCCAGGTCGATGCCGTGACCGCGAGCGCCCAGAACCCGCCGAACGAGATCGCGGCGAACCTCGCCGACGGCAACCCGTCGACCAAGTGGCTGGCGTTCGAACCGACCGGCTGGGTGACGTACCGGCTGGCGAAGCCGGCGGTCGTGGCGCGGTACGCGCTGACCTCTGCGGACGACGAACCGACCCGCGACCCCCGCGACTTCACCCTCCAGGGCTCCACCGACGGCAACACCTGGACGGACCTGGACCGGCAGACGCGGCAGCGCTTCGCCAAGCGGTTCGCCACCAACACGTACCGCGTCACCAACACGACCGCGTACGGCTGGTACCGGCTGTCCATCTCCGCGAACTCCGGTAACTCCCTGACCCAGCTCGCCGGCTGGGACATCAGCGACGGCTCGGACGTCCGCCCGCCCGCCACGCCCATGGTCACCGGCGTCGGCCCCGGGCCGGTCGGCGGCTACACGACGAAGCCGAGCGCCGGCTTCACCGGGCTGGCCGCGCTGCGCTACTCCGGCGGCGCCGAGGCCGACGGCCGCTCGTACGCGACGAACAGGCTCTTCGACGTCGACATTCCGGTCGGGCCGAACACCCGCCTGTCCTACCGGATCTTCCCCGAGTTCACCGGCCAGGACGCCCGGTACCCGTCCACCTACGCGGCCGTCGACCTGCACTTCACCGACGGCAGCTACCTCAGCGGACGGTCGGCGGTGGACCAGCACGGTTACGCGCTGACGCCGGCCGGCCAGGGCGCGTCGAAGGTGCTCTACGCCGACCAGTGGAACGCGGTGCGCGCCGACATCGGCGCCGTCGCCCGGGGCAAGACGATCGACCGCGTCCTGCTCGCCTACGACAACCCGCAGGCGGCCGGGGAGACCCGGTTCCAGGGCTGGCTCGACGACGTCGAGGTGACCGGTTCGCCGGCGGCGATCGACGGCTCCCGGCTGACGAACTACGTCGACACCCGGCGCGGGACCAACTCGACGGGCGGGTTCTCGCGCGGCAACAACCTGCCGATCACCGCGGTGCCGAACGGCTTCAACTTCTTCACCCCGGTGACCGACGCGACCTCCGACTCCTGGGAGTACGAGTACCACCGCGCCAACAACGCGGCCAACCTGCCCACGTTGCAGGGCCTCGCGATCTCCCACGAGCCCAGCCCGTGGATGGGCGACCGCAACCAGATGTCGGTGATGCCGGTGGCCGGCGACGGCCCCCTCACCGGGTCACCCGCCAGCCGCGCGCTCGCCTTCCGGCACGACGACGAGACGGCACAGCCGGACCTCTACCGGGTCACGACGCAGAGCGGTCTGGTGGCGGAGATGTCACCCACCGACCACGCCGGGATCATGCGGTTCACCTTCGGCCCCGGCCCGGCGACCGGAAGTCTCGTCTTCGCCAAGGGCACGTTCACCATCGGCGCCGACGGCACCTTCACCGGCTGGGTCGACAACGGAAGCGGCCTGTCCGCCGGGCGCAGCCGCATGTTCGTCTCCGGCGCCTTCGACCGCGCGCCGACGACGTCCACCGCGACGTCCGCCACCTTCGACGTCTCCGCCGAGCGGCAGGTGACGATGCGGATCGCCACCTCGTTCCTCTCCGTCGACCAGGCCCGCCGCAACCTCGACCTGGAGGTGACCGGCCGGAGCTTCGATGCGATCCGCGACGCCGCCACCGCCGCGTGGAAGGACCGCCTCGGCCGGGTCGAGCTGCAGGGTGCGACCGAGACGCAGCTGGTCACCATGTACTCGAACCTGTACCGGCTGAACCTGTACCCGAACTCCCAGTCGGAGAACACCGGCACCGCCGCCGCACCCCACTGGCAGTACGCCAGCCCGGTGTCCGCGCCGACCGGCACGTCGACCGCCACCCGGACCGGCGCGAAGATCGTCGACGGCCAGATCTACGTCAACAACGGCTTCTGGGACACCTACCGCACCGTGTGGCCCGCCTACTCGCTGCTCTACCCGGACGTCGCCGCCAGGATCTCCGACGGTTTCGTCCAGCACTACCGTGACGGCGGCTGGATCGCCCGCTGGTCGTCGCCCGGCTACGCCGACCTGATGACCGGCACCAGCGCGAACGTGGCTCTCGCTCAGGCGTACCTCACCGGGGTCAAGCTGCCCGACCCGCTCGCGGCGTACGACGCGGCCGTCAAGGACGCGACCGTCGCGTCCGGGCGCGGCGCGGTCGGACGCAAGGGCATCGAGACCTCGCTGTTCCTCGGCTACACGCCGACCTCCACGGGGGAGTCGGTGTCGTGGGCGCTGGAGGGATACATCAACGACTACGGCATCGGCAACATGGCCGCCGCCCTGGCGAAGGACCCGGCCACGCCGAAGTCGCGGCGGGACCAGCTCAAGGAGGAGTCGCGGTACTTCCTGGAGCGTGCCCGCAACTACGTCCACCTCTTCGACGAGAAGACGAAGCTCTTCCAGGGCCGCGACGCCTCCGGCGCGTTCCTCGCCGGTGACCCGCTGGACTGGGGTGGCGTCTACACCGAGACCAACGGGTGGAACTTCGCGTTCACCGCGCAGCAGGACCCGCAGGGCCTGATCAACCTGTACGGCGGGCAGAAGGCCCTGCGCGACAAGCTCGACACCTTCTTCGCCACCCCGGAGAACGCCGACCGCCCCGGCGGCTACGGCGGCGTCATCCACGAGATGCTCGAGGCTCGCGCGGTGCGCCTGGGTCAGCTCGGCATGAGCAACCAGCCGTCGCACCACATTCCGTACCTGTACGACATCGCCGGCGCGCCCGCGAAGACGCAGGCCATCGTGCGCGAGATCATGCAGCGCCTCTACGTCGGCAGCGAGATCGGCCAGGGCTACCTGGGCGACGAGGACAACGGGGAGATGTCGGCCTGGTACGTCCTCAGCTCGCTGGGCATCTACCCGTTGCAGGCGGGCTCGACCCACTGGGCCATCGGCTCGCCGCAGTTCACCAGGATGACCGTCCACCGCCCGACCGGCGACATCGTGGTCAACGCCGCGAACAACAGCACCCGCAACGTGTACGTGCAGAGCGTCAAGGTCAACGGCAAGAAGCAGCGCGAGGTGTCCGTCGACGTGTCCGCGCTCGCCCGGGGCGCCACGATCGACTTCCAGATGGGACCGAACCCGTCGTCCTGGGGCACCGGCCGCGACGACGGGCCGCCGTCGTTGACGAAGGGTGACGCGGCACCGGAGCCGTTGCAGGACCTCACCGGACCCGGTCTGGGCACCGCCACCGCCAGCGGCGGTCAGGACGCGTCGAAGCTGTTCGACGACTCGTCGACCACGCAGCTGACCGCGTCGTCGGGCACGCCGCAGATCAGCTGGGCCTCCCGTGGCGGCCGCCAGAAGCCGACGTACTACACGCTCACCTCCGGCGCGGGCGCCGGTGACGCGGCGGACTGGCGGCTGCAGGGCTCCACCGACGGTCTCACCTGGAGCACCCTGGACTCCCGCGCGGGCGAGGTGTTCCGCTGGCGCAACCAGACCCGGCCGTTCCGGATCGACAAGCCGGGGCGGTACTCCCAGTTCCGCCTCGTCGTGACGAAGACCGTCGGCGCCGCGCAGCCGACCCTCGCCGAGATCGAGCTGCTCGCCGGCGGCGACCTCGACCTGGGCGGCGGCGACATCACGGTGACCGCCACGGACGGCGCGCACGCGCTCTCCGGCGCACCCGCGACGGTGGCGCTGGCCACGGTCACCGGCGGCGCCGCCGACGACTACTCGGCGACGATCGACTGGGGTGACGGCTCACCGGCCACCGAGGGCACCCTGACGCTGAGTTCGCGGGCCGTCTACCGCGTCAGCGGCGAACACACCTACGCCACGCCCGGCTACCACCAGGCGAACGTCACCGTCACCGACGGCACCAGCCAGGGCTCGGTGACGGTCGGCGTCGACGTCGCGTACGCGCCACAGAACGGTCTCGCCGCGGCGTTCGACACCGTGTGCGTCGGCGACGAGGGCACCCTCGCGGCGGACTGCGACGCGAAGTCGTGGGCGTACTCGCGGGCCGCCCTGACCGCGGCCGGCGTGACCCAGGGTCAGCGGCAGCAGGTGCCGGGCACGGCGCTGGGCTTCACCCTGCCGCAGATCCCGGCCGGGCAGCCGGACAACGCCACCGGCAACGGCGCGACGATCGCTCTGCACCTGCCGTCCGACGCCCGGACCATCTCGTTCATCGGCGCCGGCACGCAGGGCAACCAGAGCACCGCCGGCACGGTGACGTTCAGCGACGGCAGCACCGCCAGCATCCCGATCCAGTTCAGTGACTGGACGCTGGGCGGCAACGCCAACGGCACCCCGTCGTACGGCAACATCGTGGTCGCGAAATCCGCGTACCGGCTCAGTGGCACGAGCCGCGACGGCGCGCAGCCGTTCCTGTTCGCCACCACGCCGTACCAGATCCCGGCGGGTAAGACGCTGGTCTCGGTGACCCTGCCGACGCAGACCGGCGATCCCCGCTCGGCGGGCCGGATCCACGTGTTCGCCGTCGCCGACGACGGCACGCCGGCCGCCGCGCTGGCGACCACCGCCCCCGCCGACCAGAGCGTCGACGCCGGGCAGGTCCTCGCGGCGAACCTCGGGTCGGTGACCGGCGGTGTCCCCGGCGCGACCGGCTACCGCGCCCGCGTCCAGTGGGGCGACGGCACGGTTCCGGACGACGTGACGGTCGGCGCGGCCGGCGCGCTGAGCGGCCAGCACACCTACGCGCGGGAGGGCACCTACACGGTGCACGTCACGGCGTGGGACACGCTGTCGAGCAGCACCACCACCTTCACCGTTACCGTCCGGCGTGCCGGGCCGCAGCCGACGCTCGCGGTGTCCGGGGCTCAGCCGGTCGTCGCCGGTGACGCGGTCACGGTCGACGGCAGCGGGTTCGCCGCCGGCGAGCGGGTGACGGTGGTTCTGGCCGCCGGCACGACGCGGAGCGTGACGGTCTCGGCGTCCGCGACGGGCACGGTCCGCGCCTCCGTCGCGACGTCGGGGGACACGACCCCGGGCCGGTACGCCGTCAGCGCCACCGGCGCGTCCTCGGGTACGCCGGCGACGGCCACCGTCCAGGTGACCGCGCGTCCGGCGGGCCCGGCCTACCAGCCGCGGGTGTCGCTGCCAACGACGTCCGGACCGCGCGGTATGTCGATCACGGTCGACGGTTCCGGGTTCGCGCCGAACGAGGCGATCACGGTCAGCGTCGGCGACGGTCGTGCGGTCGGCACGGTACGCGCGAACGGCGACGGCGTGGTCTCCGGCGCGACCGTCACCGTTCCGGATTCGGCGCAGCCGGGCGTGACCAGTGTGACGCTGTCCGGCGCCACGTCGGCGACGGCGGTGTCCCGACCGTTCACGGTCACCGGCGCGAAGTAAGCCGGGAACAACACAGTCGGGCGGGCCGTGCTTCACGGCCCGCCCGACACCCGTCCTGGGCCCGCCCGATCTCGACCCCGAGACTCGCGCGCGTCACGCGTCGTGGTCGTGCGTCGCGGGTCGCGCGGCCGCCGGTCTTGCGTGGCCCTGTCGCCCCGCGCGGCGGGCGAGGGCGCGTCGCCCGTGAGGCACATACCTCAGAGTCATATTCATACCTCTGCGGTATGTCGCTCACCGGTCTGTACGCCTGCCGGCAGCCCGACCCCACCGCTTCCATGCCGCCCCAAATCTGGGGCAGCTCTACAGGGGCCGTGGTCGACAGTCGTCACCCGCTCGCGGGTGCCGGTGGCGCGCTCAGGCGGAGCCGCCACCGTGGGCCCTGGCCGGTGAGCCGGACGACCGCCAACGGCTCGACGTCCAGTTGCCGGTACGTCGCCAGCGGTAGTCCCAGGGCGTGCACGACCGCGACCCGGATCACGAGCGGATGGGTGACGGCCGTGACCCGTCGGCCGAGGCCGCGCTGTTGGTCCAGCCAGCGGCCGACGCGCTCGCGTAGGGCGGCGACGGACTCGCCCCCGTGCGGCGCGGCGTCCGGGGTGGACAGCCACTCGCGCAGCGCGTCGGGCTGCGCGGCGCCGATCTCCTCCAGCGACCGGCCGGTCCAGTCGCCGTAGTCGCAGTCGGCCAGCGCCGTCTCCACAGCGGGCGCGAGACCGAGGGCGTACGCGGTCTGGACGGCCGCCGCCGCGGGGCTGGACAGGCAGGCGTCGGTGTCGCCCGACGGCGCCCGCCGGCCCAGCACGGTGGGGGACAGGGCGAGGGCGGCGCTGCGGCCACCCTCGTCCAGTGTGTCGTCCCCGCCGAACCGGGCCCGCCGCAGGGCGGCGGTGTGACCGTGGGCGACCAGCCGCAGGCTGGTGGCGTTCACCCGGCCAGTCGTGCGTCGGTTACCGCGCGCTGCCGGTGCATCAGGGCGGCGAAGAGCAGGCCGATCCCGGTCCACAGCACCACCTGGGTGCCGAGGGAGGCGAGCCGGAAGCTCCACAGCAGCGTGGCGGGGAAGTCCCCCGGGACCTCCTGGAACGACGGCAGCACCACGTAGGCCACGCCGGTGACCAGCAGGAACCCGCCGACCGCCGCGGCGGCGCGCAGCCACACCGGCGCCTGCTCGCCGACCGACCGGTAGCCCAGCGAACCGGACCAGACCGCCACCAGGCCGAGGACCACCAGCAGCAGGTAGGTGACCGTGCGCTGGTTGATGGTGGCCGGGTCGCCGACGGCCGGCGGGTTCGGCGGGTACTTGAGGAACGGCACGATCACCGCGCCGAGCAGCGCGCCGCCGGCCAGCAGCAGGCCGGACCACCCGTCGTCAACCGTGCGCCGCCGCCGGTTGAACAGGACGTAGGCGGTGGCCAGCAGGCCACCCATCGCGGCCCCGAACAGGGCGGTGGCCAGGAACAGCCCGCCGCGCTGGCCGTTCCTGCTGACCAGAGCGTCCTCGTCGTGCTGGTGCCCCCCGGTGGCGGGTTCGGCGTGTGCCGCCGCCTCCTCGATGGCGATGGCCGCCTCGACGTGGGGTTCGCCGACGACGTAGGCGAACGTTCCGGCGAGCAGGCCGGCCACCAGGCCGGCGAGCAGCCCGCGCAGGAGAACCGTGACGAAGGTGGGTGCGGTGCTGGTGCCGCTCAGTGGCACGGGACACCGAGCAGGTGCCGGCCGTCGTGCATCAGCTCGTGCAGGTACGTCCCGCTGCGCGAGACCGCGCCCTGGTCGAAGGCGACGAGATAGGCCAGCAGGGTGAGCGCGGCGACGGTGGCCAGGACCGTCCACAGGAGACGGGTCGGGGCAGCGGGGTGCACCAGCGGCTGGCTGGACGTGGAACTGGACATGCGTGCACGAACCTCCTCGGGGATGACGCGTCCCCATCGCAAGGCTGCGGACGACCGAGCGTCCTGGCTCGCGGCCCCGGGGTCGGGGACCGCTCACAGTGGCGCGACCGCGCCGGATTCTCACCGGCTTCCCTCGCGTCGCCGCAGATAGTGGGTCGACCGTATCGGTGCCGGTTCGGTCGGTCAAGCCGACGGCGGTGTCCGAACGCGACCCCGCCGGATGCTCGCGCGTCTGCCGTCGCCGACGGATCGACGACTGCCGTCAGCGACGACCGCGACACGCCCGGACTCGACATGTGGGGTGTGACAAACCCAGTCGCCCCTATATATGGTGTCGACCGCAGCTGGTTCGGCCACACATTCCAGGGTGGTCGAGGCAAGAGGGAACCCGGTGGAATTCCGGGACTGCCCCGCAGCGGTGAGTGGGAACGACAGCCGTCATCAGCACTGGGCCGCCACCTGGCCTGGGAAGCGACGGCCAGTAGGGGACCGGGTTAACCCCGGTCGTGCCCGCGAGTCCGAAGACCTGCCAGCGCGCCGCGTACCCGCATCCGGGTGGGCGGTGGTCCGAGGCCGCGTGGGACGGCCGACGCCTTTCGGATCCGCGCCGCCGGCGTGGCGTCCGCCGGTGTCGGTCTCCTCGTGCCGAGGGCCATCAGGTCCTCAAGCTCGCGAGGAGTGAGTGGTGACAGTTACCGAGGTAGCCGCGGCCGGCGGCGAGACGGCCCTCCGGCGTACGCCGACGCAGGTCCGCGAACGCGACGGCGCCAGCGAGCCGGTGGACGTGCGCAGGCTCGTCGCCGAGGTCGAGCGCTGGGCCGACGACCTGCCCGACGTCGACCCGCTGCGGGTGGCGACCCGCACGATCAGCGGCCTGTACGACGGCGCGACGACAGCCGAGCTGGACCGGCTGACCATCCAGACCGCTGCCGAGATGATCGGTACGGAGCCGCAGTACTCGCGCCTCGCCGCCCGGCTGCTGGCCAGCCACATCGACCGGGAGGTACGCCGACAGGGCGTCACCTCGTTCAGCGCGGCGATCCGGACCGGCCACGCGCAGGGGCTGATCGGAGACGAGACCGCCGCGTTCGTCGCCGCGCATGGCAGCACGCTCGACGACGCCGTCGACGCCGACGGCGACCGCCGCTTCGAGTACTTCGGGCTGCGTACGGTCTACGACCGGTACCTGCTGCGCCACCCCACCAGCCGGCTGGTGCTGGAGACCCCGCAGTACTGGCTGCTGCGGGTGGCCTGCGGCCTGTCCCGTACGCCGGACGAGGCGGTCGACTTCTACCGGCTGATGTCCAGCCTGGCCTACCTGCCCAGCTCACCGACGCTGTTCAACTCCGGCACCCGGCACACGCAGATGTCCTCGTGCTACCTCGTCGACTCGCCGCGCGACGAGTTGGAGTCGATCTACCAGCGCTACGCCCAGGTCGCGAACCTGTCCAAGTTCGCCGGTGGCATCGGCATCGCGTACTCCCGGGTCCGGTCCCGGGGCGCGCTGATCCGCGGCACCAACGGGCAGTCCAACGGGATCGTGCCGTGGCTGCGTACGCTCGACGCGAGCGTCGCCGCGGTCAACCAGGGCGGCCGGCGCAAGGGCGCGGCCTGCGTCTACCTGGAGCCGTGGCATCCGGACATCGAGGAGTTCCTGCAACTGCGGGACAACACCGGCGAGGATGCCCGGCGTACCCACAACCTGAACCTCGCCAACTGGATCCCGGACGAGTTCATGCGCCGGGTCGAGGCCGACGAGGTGTGGTCGCTGTTCGACCCGGACGAGGTTCCCGAGCTGCCCGACCTGTGGGGGGAGCGGTTCGACGCCGCGTACCGGGCGGCCGAGGCGCAGGGCCGCTACGTGCGGCAGGTGCCGGCGCGGGAGCTGTACGGAAAGATGATGCGCACCCTGGCCCAGACCGGCAACGGCTGGATGACCTTCAAGGACGCGGCCAACCGGCTGTGCAACCAGACGGCCGAGCCGGGCAACGTGGTGCACCTGTCCAACCTGTGCACCGAGATCATCGAGGTGTCCAGCGACGCCGAGACCGCGGTGTGCAACCTCGGCTCGGTGAACGTCGCCGCCCACCTGACCGGGAGCGGCATCGACTGGCCGCGACTGCGCGCCACGGTCCGGACCGCGGTGACGTTCCTCGACCGGGTCATCGACATCAACTACTACCCGACATCGCAGGCGGCGGCGAGCAACCCCCGTTGGCGGCCGGTCGGGCTCGGGCTGATGGGCCTGCAGGACGTGTTCTTCGCACTGCGGCTGCCGTTCGACTCGCCGGCCGCGCGGGAGCTGTCCACCCGGATCAGCGAGGAGCTGTACCTGACCGCGCTGGAGACCTCCGCCGACCTGGCGCGTGAGTTCGGCGCCCATCCGGCGTACGCCCAGACCCGGGCCGCGCGGGGCCAGCTCCAACCCGACCTGTGGGGTGTCGAGGGTACGCAGACCGCGCGCTGGGCCGCGCTGCGCCAGCGGGTCGGGGAGTACGGGCTGCGCAACTCGCTGCTGGTGGCGGTCGCGCCGACCGCGACCATCGCCTCGATCGCCGGGTGTTACGAGTGCATCGAGCCGCAGGTCTCGAACCTGTTCAAGCGCGAGACCCTGTCCGGGGAGTTCCTCCAGGTCAACACGGCCCTGGTCCGCGAGCTGAAGGCGCGTGGCCTGTGGACCGAGCAGATCCGGTCGGCGATCCGGCGCGCGGAGGGGTCGGTGCAGGACGTCGTGGAACTCCCGGCCGACGTGCGGGAGCTGTTCCGCACCGCGTGGGAGCTGCCGCAGCGGGCGCTGATCGACCTGGCCGCCGCCCGCGCCCCGTTCATCGACCAGTCCCAGTCGCTGAACCTGTTCCTGGCCTCGCCCACCATCGGCAAGCTCTCCTCGATGTACCTGTACGCCTGGAAGACCGGGGTGAAGACCACCTACTACCTGCGCTCCCGTCCCGCCACGCGCATCCAGCAGGCCACCGTCACGCCCGCCGCCGTCGCCCTCGTCACGCCGTCGACGAGTGACGCCGAGGCGCTGGCCTGCTCGCTGGAGAACCCCGAGTCGTGCGAGGCGTGCCAGTGACCGTCTCCGACACCGCCGCTGACGCGAGGACCACGCACATGCTGCTCGACCCCGGGATGGATCTCACTCTCCGCCCGATGCGCTACCCGCACTTCTTCGACCGGTTCCGCGCCGCCATCCGCAACACCTGGACGGTCGAGGAGGTCGACCTGCACGCCGACCTCGCCGATCTGGACAGGCTGTCGCCGGCCGAGCGGCACCTGGTCAGCCGGCTGGTGGCGTTCTTCGCCACCGGCGACACGATCGTCGCCAACAACCTCGTGCTCAACCTGTACCAGCACGTCAACAGCCCGGAGGGCCGCCTCTACCTGTCGCGGCAGCTGTTCGAGGAGGCCGTGCACGTCCAGTTCTACCTCAACCTGCTCGACACGTACGTGCCCGACGAGACCGAGCGGTTCGCCGCCTTCGCCGCCATCGAAAACATCCCCTCGATCCGCCGCAAGGCCGAGTTCTGCTTCCGCTGGATCGACTCGCTGGGGGAGTTGCGCGAGCTGCGGACCCGGGACGACCGGCGCGCGTTCCTGCTCAACCTCATCTGCTTCGCCGCCTGCATCGAGGGATTGTTCTTCTACGGCGCGTTCGCGTACGTCTACTTCCTGCGCTCCCGCGGCCTGCTGCACGGCCTGGCCTCCGGCACCAACTGGGTCTTCCGCGACGAGTCGATGCACATGGCGTTCGCGTTCGACGTGGTGGACACCGTGCGTGCCGAGGAGCCCGACCTGTTCGACGACGATCTCGCCGACCAGGTTCGCCAGATGCTCACCGAGGCCGTCGAGTGCGAGGTCCAGTTCGCCGAGGACCTGGTGGGTCAGGGCGTGCCCGGTCTCACCCGGGCGGACATGCGGGAGTATCTCCAGCACGTCGCCGACCGCCGTCTCGTCCAGCTCGGGATCGCCCCGCACTACGGGTCCGCCAACCCGTTCGCCTTCATGGAGTTGCAGGACGTCCAGGAGCTGTCCAACTTCTTCGAGCGGCGGGTGTCGGCGTACCAGGTGGGAGTGACCGGGACGGTGGCCTTCGACGACGACTTCTAGGACCCCCACCCCACCCCCTCCCCACCCCGTCGACCAGGAAGTTGCTGCTCCCCTATCGGCGTGTCAGGGGCACCAAATTCATGATCAACGTCGGCGGCGGGCGAGGTGGGGATGGGGTGGGGGTGTTCTTGGGGGTGGAGTGACCCTCAGGCGGGGGAGCAGGTCGGAGTGATGGTCGGCGGACTGGTGGTGGCGCTCGTGCTGAGGTAGCCCGCGGTGGTGGACGTTCCCGGCGCGAGCTGCCCGTTGTAGGCGGCGTTCGCGACGGTCACCTGGTTGCCCGTCTGGGTGAGGGTGCCGTTCCAGACCTGTGACACCGTCTGCCCACTGGGGAGGGTGAAGGTGACCCGCCACCCGGCGAGCGACGAGGCCCCGGCGTTGGTGACCGTCAGCCGTCCTTCGAATCCGCCCTGCCACGTGTTGATCACGGTGTTGGTCACCGCGCAGGACTGCCCAGCCGGGACCGTCGGCGTCGGCGTCGGCGTCGGCGTGGGAGTGGGCGTCGGGGTGGGGGTCGGAGTCGGCGTCGGAGTGGGCGTCGACGTCGCGGTGGGGGTGGGGGTGGGCGTCGTGGTGCCGCCGGCCTGGAACTGCCACCAGTTGAAGTTGAACAGGTTGCCGCTGCCGCCGGTGAAGCGCAGGTACAGGTCCTGGGTCCCGGTGGCGCCGCTGACCGGGCAGGAGATGGTCTGCCAGGTCTGCCACCCGCCGGTGCCCGGCACCGCGCAGCTGCCCACCCGGGTGCCGGTGGGGCTACCGAGGCGCAGTTCGATCGTGCCACCGGACGTGGCCGAGGCGACCCGGGCGGAGAAGGACGTCGCGCCCGTACCGAAGCCCACGCCCTTGACCTTGATGTAGTCCCCGTTCTCGATGAACCCGACGTTCATCCCGCCCTCGCTGGCCGGCTCGGTCTCGATGCCGGAGCCCCAGGCGATGGTCTCGGCCTCCTGCCGCCCGTACGGGTTCAGGGTGCCGATCTGGGGTGCGCCCGTCGTGGTCATGTTGATCGTCGGGATGGTGCCGTTGGTGTTGTAGGTGAACTTCTCCACGGCCACCGAGCGGGTGTAGCCGCCGCCGCCGGGCAACGCTCCGTTGTGGTAGAAGAAGTACGAGCCGCCGTTGAAGTCGATGACTCCGGGGTGGTTGGTGAAGCTCGCGCCCTGGCGGGGCATGACCGTCCCGCGGTAGGTCCAGGGGCCGGTCGGGCCGGTCGCGGTCGAGTAACCGATGAACTCGGAGCAGCATTCCGCCGCGAACACGTTGTAGTAGATACCGTTGCGCTTGTAGACCCACGGGCCCTCTTCGTAGAGGGTCGGCCGGCTCGCGTTCCCCGTCCGGGTGCCGAACCCGGCGGTGGTGAGCGGAATCTTGGTGGCGCTGCCGCTGTAGGAGATCATGTCCGCGTTCAGCCGGACGTACCACAGGTTCGGGTTGCCCCAGTACAGGTACGCCTGGCCGTCGTCGTCGATGAAGACGGTGGGGTCGATCTCGCCGTTGCCCACCAGCGGACGGCCGATGGCGTCCCGGAACGGCCCGGTGGGGCTGTCGGCGACCGCGACGCCGATGGCCATCGAGTTGGTCGACCGGGCGGTCACCGGCACGTACCAGTAGAACTTGCCGTTGCGGGCGACGACCTGGCCGGCCCACGCGTTCGCGCTCGCCCAGCTGAAGGTGCTCAGGCTCAGGGGCGAGCCGTGGTCGGTCCAGTTGACCATGTCGGCCGACGACCACACCCGCCAGTCCTTCATGGTGAAGTACGTGGAGCCGTCCTCGTCGTGGCCGGTGTAGAGGTAGACCCGTCCGTTGTGCACCAGGGGAGCCGGGTCGGCGGTGTAGATGTGCTGGACGATGGGGTTGTCCGCGTGGGCGGCCGTGGCCGGCGTCAGCGTCGAGATGAGCAGCAGGCTCACGAGCCAGGCGACGCCGCGCCGGAGCCGGTTCTTCGTCCGTGGTGGCGGTGTGGGGTGCATCGGTACCTCCAGGGTGGGTCACGACGGGCGGGCACGGTTCGCCGCTCTCGCTGGCGGGTGCCGCGTGTCGTCGCGGGTCGCTTCGGGACCTCGGTGGTGGCCGTGCCGCGAGAGCGGCAGGAGGGATCGGGGGTCCACCATGGCTCCCGCGCGCGGCGTCCCGCCGTTGTCAACGGCGGTGGTCAACGTCCCTGAGGGAGGCCCGGACACCCACCAGCGGGCGTTGGTCATGCGCGACTCCATCGACCTCGGCGGATCGAGTGGAGCGGTGAAGCGTGCCCTTCGCCTCTGCGGCCCGAGGGTAGTCTGTTATCGCTAACATTCTCAAGCGATGGATAAATCTGGATTTCCGCGCCGCCGTCGCAGGCCGGTCGGACCGGGGTCGCCAACGTCCGGCGACCGGGTCGCCAGCGCTGCGGCACCGGGTCGTCAGCGCTGCAGCCGCGTCGGGCTGCCCGGCCCGCTGCGCCGGACGAGCCACGCCTCGGTGATGTGCGTGAACATCGCCTGCGCGGCGCCGTCGGGGTCGTGGGCGGCGATGCGCTCGTAGATGCGCCGGTGGCCCTGGTTCGACGCCACGCACATGGCCCGCTCCGGCTGGCCCATGTAGCGCGCGGTGTTGACGACCTGGCTCTCCAGGGACCGGACGACGCCCCGGGCGATGCGGTTGCCCGACGCCTGCATGACCGTGTCGTGGAAGGCGCGGTCGTGCTCCTGGTAGGTGACGTGGTCGTCCACCAGTTCGTCCATCCGGTCCACCAGGGCCCGCAGCCGGTCGACGGTCTCCTCGTCGGCGAGCCGCGCGGCCACGTTGGCCATGTCGGACTCCAGCACCCGCCGGGTGACCACCAGGTCGTCGAGGATCGCCAGGGTGTCGTCCTCGGCGATGGTCGCCGCGAGGACGAGTTCGTCGAGCATGTCCCACGCCGAGGGCGGGGTGACCAGGGTTCCGCTGCCCTGGCGGACCTGCACGAGCCCCTTCTCCTGCAGGATCTTCACCGCTTCCCGGATGACCGTCCGGCTCACCGAGAAGGTCTCGCAGAGCACCGGCTCGGGGGGCAGCGGTGTTCCCGAGGGGTGAACTCCCTGGACGATCCGGGTCACCAGCTCGGCGGTGATCGCCTGAGCCAGGTTGGCCGGGCGACGGGCCCAGGTCGGTGCCGCCCCGCCGTTGACGGTCGACTGGTTCGATGTCGTCACGTTCACCTCCGCGTAGCCGCGGGAGCGGGCCCACGAGTCCGCCCCCAGTGTACGGGCAACCGTTGACGTCAGACGTCATACGAGTTACGTTCTCGTCAATCTTGCATCGACGGCCGGTCCCTCGGCCACTCCCCATATGAAGGTGAGCAACGATGAAGCAACGAGCAGTGTGGTCCGCGGTCCTCGTTGCAGGGCTGGCCCTGACTGGCTGTGGAAGCGCGACAGGTTCGGGTTCATCGTCCGGAGGCTCGGACAAGAAGTTGGTCGTCTGGGACTGGAAGTCCGGCGAGGCCAGCTCCGCGCAGTACGTGGAGAAGGCCAAGGCCGACTTCGCCAAGAAGCACAAGGACGTCAAGGTCGAGTTCGTGGCCCAGCCGTTCGATCAGTACTACACGCTGCTGGGCGCGGCCATCCAGTCGGGCAAGGGGCCGGACGTCATCCTGTTCAACGGTGGCGGTCAGATCCGCGACCGGGTGGACTCGCTCCAGCCGCTCGACGAGTACGTGAGCGAGGACCGGCAGCGGCTGGCCGGCTGGGAGGCGTTCGCCAAGGACGGCAAGACCTACGCCGCTCCGGTGACCCTGCAGGGCCACCCGATCTACTACAACAAGGCGCTCTACGAGCGTGCCGGCCTCGACCCGGCGAAGCCGGCCACGACGTGGCAGGAGTTCATCGCCAACTGCGCCACCATCACCAAGGCCACCGGCGCCAAGTGCTTCGCCGTCGGCAACAAGGAGGGCATCGGCATCCAGTTCTTCCTGTCGGCCCTGGCGTCGGGCGTCCTCACCCCGCAGGAGTACGACAACTGGATCGCCGGCAAGCGCGACTGGAACTCGCCGAACGTGAAGCGGATCTTCGAGCTGTGGAAGGAGACCGGCACCGCGAAGCTGAACAACGACGGGGCCAACTCCACCGCGATGTTCAACGACGCCTTCGCCGTCTTCCAGTCCGGTAAGGCCGCCCACATCATCGGTCTGATGTCGGACATCGGGCACTGGAAGGACTTCAACGAGTTCATCACGCCGGAGAAGCTCGGCGTCATGATGGCCCCGACCGTGACCAGTGGCGCGACCCCGAGCCTGCCGTACGACGGCGGTATCGGTTACGCGGTCGCGAAGTGGACCAAGGACCCGAAGGTGGCCGCCGACCTGGTGCGCTCGCTGACCTCCACCGACGCCCTGAAGGCGTTCTACGCCAACGCCGGCGCGATCACGGCCGACACGACCATCGACGTGTCGCAGGCTGGGCCGGCCGTCACCACGATCGTCGGCGCGCTCAAGACCGGCAAGCCGGCGCCGCACGTGGCGCTCTCCTCGAAGGCGCTCGACCTGATGGGCAGGCTCTCCCAGCAGCTGCTCAGCGGGTCGATCAGTGTCGACGAGGTCGTGAAGCAGATGGCCGCCGTGGACACGGCGGGCTGATCTCGTGTCGATCGGTAAGTCGCTCTCGTCGGTCCGTTCGGCCTCGGCCGAGCGGGCCGGCGGGTTCCCGCCCTCCGCGCCGCCGTCTCGTGGCCGCCCCGTTTCCCGGCGCGCCGCCAGCGGCCGTCGCGCCGAACAACTGGCGCCCTTCGTGCTGGTCGCCCCGGCCGTCCTGATCCTCGTGCTGCTGCGGCTGTGGCCGCTGCTACTCGGCGTCAACTTCTCCTTCACCGGCGACGGCGACGGCGACCGCGACGGGGCGATGGTCGGCTTCGACAACTACGTCGACCTGCTCCACGATCCGCTGTTCCAACAGGCGCTGCGCAACGTGGGGCTGCTGGTGCTGCTCCTGCCGGTGGCGGTGGCCATCCCGGGCCTGCTCGCCACGTTCATCTACCTGCGCGTGCCGGGGCACCGGTTCTACCGCAGCGTCTACTTCTTCCCGGCCGTGCTGTCTCCGGTCATCGTCGGCGCGATCTTCAACCTGCTGCTCTCGTTTGACGGTCCTGTCAACGTTGTCCTGTCCTCGGTGGGTATCGGGCCGGTGGACTGGCTCGGTGATCCGGACGTCGCCATGTTCGCGGTCGTCGGCGTGCACGTGTGGGCGACCTTCGGCATGGCCCTGGTCGTGTTCCTCGCGGGCTTCGCGACCCTGGACTCCGCGCTGCTGGACGCCGCGCGGGTGGACGGCGCGTCACTGGCCCAGGTCATCTGGCACGTGATCATCCCCAGCCTCTCCCGCACCATCCAGTTCGTCTTCGTGACCACGATGATCGGGATGCTGACGTCCATGTTCGGCCTGCTCTACGTCATGACCAGTGGCGGTCCGGAGGGCTCGACCTACCTGCCGGAGTACTACATCTGGATCCAGCAGGGGCGGATGAACCGTCCGGCGCTCGCGTCGGCCGCGTCCACAGTCCTGTTCGTCATCATGCTCGTCGTCGGGCTGCTACAGCTCAAGCTGCTTCGACGCGCGGGGAGGGAGGACTGATGTCCCGCGTTCGACTGAGCAGATGGTTGCTCGTGATCCCGATGGGACTCCTCGCGCTCGCGACGATCTACCCGCTGCTGTTCACCGCGAACGTCGCCATGAAGACCCGCCGGGAATACATTCTCGACCGTTTCTCACTGGCGGACTCCCTGCGCTTCGAGAACATCACCACGGCGTGGACCAGCGTCGGCATGGCCCGGTACGCCGCCAACTCGATCCTCGTGGTGGCCTGCTCGGTGTTCCTGCTGCTGCTGTTCGGCTCGATGGCCGGCTTCGCGCTGAGCCAACTGCGCTTTCGGGGCTCGACGGCGCTGTTCATCGGCTGCCTCGCGGCGCTCTTCATCCCCTTCCAGGTGATCATGGTGCCGCTGGCCCGGGTCATGGCGGACAGCGGTCTCGTCGACACGTACCCGGGGCTGATCCTCGCGTACGTCGCGCAGTTCCTGCCCTTCACGGTCTTTTTGATGACCAGCTACTACAAGACCATCCCGGCGGAGATCGTCGACGCGGCCCGGATCGACGGCAACACCGTGTACGGCGTCTATCGGCGGATCATGCTGCCGCTGGGCGCTCCGGCGCTGCTCTCGGTCGGCATCCTCAACACGCTTTTCTGCTGGAACGACGTGCTCATCTCGCTGCTGCTGATGCCGTCGGCCGACCACCGCACCCTCATGGTCGGGGTGACCTCGCTGCGGGGGCAGTACTCCGAGGACATTCCGACGTTCGCCTCCGGGGTGCTCATCGCCGCGATCCCCGTCCTGGCGGTCTACCTGTTCCTTCAGCGCCAGATCGCCGACGGCGTCGCCGCTGGTTCCACGAAAGGCTGACATGCGCATCACCGGGTATCGAACCCTGACGACGGTCCAGGAGTGGGGCCGGCCCGTCGGCGACGCCAACGGCGTGTTCCCCGACGGCGTCACGACGGTGCCGATCACCATCGTCGAGACCGACGGGGGGATCAGCGGCGTCGGCCTGGGCCCGCACGTGGAGATCGACAAGATCTTCCCGGCCATCGAGGGGGAAGATCCCCGCGCGGTGACCAGCCTGTACGACCGGATGCTCCGGCACACCTTCAAGGCCGGTCACGGCGGGCTGGTGTTCGGGACGATCGGCGCACTGGACACGGCCCTGTGGGACATCAAGGCGCAGCTCGCCGGTGAGCCGCTCTGGCGGCTGCTCGGCGGGCGGGACCGACGCGTCCCGGCCTACGCGTCCGGCCTCGACATCGGTCTGACCGACGACGAGCTGGTCGCGGAGTACGAGGTCTACGCGGGGTACGGCCTGCGTGCCGCGAAGCTCAAGGGCGGCCTCGACATCGAGCGCGACCGGCACCGGCTCGCGCTGGTGCGGGAGGTGCTGACCGAGGCGGGCCACGGCCGGCGGCCCGGTCTGATGCTCGACGTCAACGAGGCGTGGTCGCGCAAGCAGGCCGTCCGGCACGTGGCCGAGCTGGAACGCACCCTCGATCTGATCTGGATCGAGGAGCCGGTCCGCCGCTGGGACGCCGAGGGTCTGGCCGCCGTCGGCCGGGGCGTCCGAGCGTCGATCGCCACCGGCGAGAACCTCACCGGGCTGGAGCAGTACCGTCCGCTGATCGGGGCGGGCGCGGTCGACATCGTCCAGATGGCCGCCGTCTGGGGTGTCACCCACTTCCTGCGGGTGGCGGCCCTGGCGCATGCCCATGACCTGCCGGTCAGCCCCATCGGCAACATCCCGGTCGGGCTGCTGCACGCCGCTACCTCGGTGCCGAACCACCTGGTCAGCGAACTACAGGATCTGCGGCCGCCGGCGGGCATCGGCCTCGACCTGCACGTCGAGGACGGCGCCTTCATTCTCGGCGACACACCGGGCCTGGGCATCCGGGTCGACGAGGCGGTGATCGCGGCGGCCGGACAGCGGGCCGGCAGCCCTGCCGCCGGCAGCCCGAACGTCCGACCGGAGCGGGCGGGCAAACGCCTGCTTGCGGTGGCCGAGCACATGCCCACCGTCGCACCGGTCCGGGTCGAGGCCCTGCTCGCCGATGCCGTCGGGTCCCAGAACGACGTGGCGCCCCTGCGGCACTGAGCCGGCCCGCCCGCAAGCGACCACTGGACCAGGATTGGTCGGATGATTACCGTGTCGATGGCGCCGACACGACGGATGCGGATCTGGCCGCCCCTGGCATACGCACCCGTACCAACCAACGACGTTGAGACGGAGCAGCAGTGAAGGCAGTTGTCTACCGGGGTGCGCGTGATCTCGGGATCGAAGACCGTGCCCCAGAACCGCCGGGCCCCGGCCAGGTGCGGATCGCGGTGGCGTACACCGGGATCTGCGGCACGGACCTGCACATCTTCCACGGCGACATGGACGCCCGGGTGGGCGCGTCGGCGGTGCTTGGACACGAGATGTCGGGCCGGGTCGCCGCGCTGGGCGACGGCGTCACCGGGCTGACCGTCGGGCAGCCCGTCACCGTGATGCCGACCCGCGCCTGCGGGCAGTGTGCGGCGTGCCGCCGCGGCAATTCGCACATCTGCCACGCGATGGACTTCCTCGGCATCGACTCGCCCGGCGCGATGCAGTCGTCGTGGACGGTGCCGGCCGAGTTGGTGCTTCCACTCCCCGACGATCTGCCGCTGGACCACGCGGCGCTCGTCGAGCCGGTCGCGGTGGCGGTGCACGACGTCGGACGGGCGAAGGTGGCGTCCGGAGAGCACGTGGTCGTCGTCGGCGGCGGTCCGGTGGGCGTCCTCATCGCGGCCGTCGCCCGGGCGCGTGGGGCCCAGGTCCTGCTCGTCGAACCGGACGGCTTCCGGCGCGGGGTCGCGTCGGGGATCGGGATCGAGGCCGTGGATCCGGGGCCGACCGATGTGGTGGCGCTCGTCAACGAGCGGACCGGGGGCGCGGGCGCGGACGTCGCGTTCGAGGTGTCCGGTTCCGCCGCCGGGGTCGGCACGGCCGTGGATGTGCTGACCACCCGGGGCCGGCTGGTGATGGTGGCGATCCACCCGCAGCCGCGTCCGGTGAACCTGCACCGGTTCTTCTGGCGCGAGCTGGAGCTGCTGGGCGCGCGGCTGTACCAGCGCGAGGACGTGGTGGAGGCGATCCGGCTGGTCGCGGCGGGCGTCATCCCGGCCCGGGAGCTGATCTCCCGGGTGCTGCCCGTGGCCGGTGTCACGGACGCGTTCACGGCCCTGGAGGGTGGCGGCGGCGTCATGAAGGTGCTGCTCGACTGGCGGGAGGAGGGCCGATGAGCGCCCTGTTCGACCTGACGGGACGTACCGCGTTGGTGACCGGCGCCCGGCGGGGGATCGGCCTGGCGATGGCGGAGGCCCTGGCGGTGGCCGGCGCGGACATCATCGGGGTGTCGGCGCAGTTGGAGTCCGAGGGCAGTGCGGTGCAGCAACGGGTCGAGGCGGCCGGTCGCCGGTTCACCGGCATCCGGACGGACCTGGGCGACCGGGTCGCGGTGTACCGGTTGGCCGAGGAGGCCGCGGCGGTGGCGCCGGTGGACATCCTGGTGAACAACGGCGGCACGATCGCCCGGGCGCCGGCCGCCGAGCACCCCGACGAGATGTGGGACCGGGTGTTGCAGGTGAACCTGTCCAGCCAGTTCGTGTTGAGCCGGGAGATCGGTCGGCGGATGGTCGACCGGGGCCGCGGAAAGATCATTTTTACCGCCTCGCTGCTGAGCTTCCAGGGCGGCATCAACGTCGCGAGCTACACCGCGGCGAAGTCCGGCCTCGCCGGGCTGACCAGAGCCCTGTCCAACGAGTGGGCGGGCCGAGGGGTGAACGTCAACGCGATCGCGCCCGGCTACATCGCCACCGACAACACCCAGGCGCTCCGCGACGACCCCGCGCGCAACGACGCGATCGTGGGCCGGATCCCGGCCGGCCGGTGGGGACGCGCCGACGACCTGGCCGGCGCCACAGTGTTCCTGGCCGCCGCGGCCTCGGACTACGTGCACGGCACCGTCCTGCCCGTCGACGGCGGGTGGTTGGGCCGATGACGCAGCAGACCTCGCCGGCCGGCCGCCCCGGCATCGTCGACGCGCACCACCACCTCTGGGTCCGTGCGCGACACCCGCAGCCCTGGATCGACCCGGACACGATGGCGGCGATCGACAACGACTTCACCCCGGCGGATCTCGCCCCGGCGGCGCGGGCCGCGGGCGTCACCGAGACCGTCGTCGTGCAGTCCATCGCCTCCGTGACGGAGACGGAGCACCTGCTGGGCATCGCGGCCGACGACCCGCTCATCAGCGGGGTCGTCGGCTGGGTCAACCTCACCGCCGACGACATCGACGAGCGCCTCGACCGGCTCCGCACGGCACGCGGCGGAGAGCGGTTGGTCGGCATCCGGCACCTGGTCCAGTCCGAACCCGACCCGGCGTACCTCGACCGACACGACGTCCGGCGGGGCATCGCGGCGGTCGGCGCGGCCGGTCTCGCCTACGATCTGCTGGTCCGCGACCACCAACTGCCGGCGGCCACCCGGCTCGTCCGCGACCTGCCCGAGGTGTCGTTCGTCCTGGACCACCTCGCCAAACCGGCGCTCGGCACGGGGAGCCTCGGCGACTGGCCGGCCAACCTGCGGGCGCTCGCCGCCCAACCGAACGTCACCGCGAAGCTCTCCGGTCTGGTGACCGAGGTGGACGGATCATCCTGGACGGCCGACGACCTGCGGCCCGCCGTCGACCACGCGCTCGACGCGTTCGGACCGGCCCGGCTCATGTTCGGCTCGGACTGGCCGGTGTGCCTGCTCGCCAGCTCCTACACCCGGTGGGTCGCCGTGCTCGCCGACATGGTGGCACCACTCGGTGACGAGGAGCAGGCGGCGATCTGGCGGGAGACCGCCCACCGCGCGTACCGGCTGGAGGCGTCATGACGGACCGAGCGCTGCCCCGCCGGCCGGCGATCCGCCTCACCACGCTGGGCTTCGGCGCGGCGCAGGGCGGCAACCTGTTCCGGGCGACGTCCGACGACGAGTTCGCCGCGGCCGTCGACACCGCCTGGGCCGCCGGCATCCGGTACTTCGACACCGCGCCGCACTACGGCCTCGGCCTGTCCGAACGGCGGCTGGGCGCCGCGCTGCGGTCCCGGCCGCGCGACGAGTACGTGGTGTCGACGAAGGTCGGGCGGCTGCTCGTACCCTCGCCGGAGACCGCGGGGGAGCGTGATTCGCAGGGCTTCGACGTGCCGGCCGACCTGCGGCGGGTCTGGGACTTCAGCCGCGACGGCGTACGCCGGTCGTTGGAGGCCAGCCTGGAACGCACCGGCCTGGACCGCGTGGACGTGGTGTACCTGCACGACCCGGACGAGCACTGGGAGCAGGCCGCGTCCGAGGCGGTACCCGCGCTGGTGGAGCTGCGCGACCAGGGCGTCATCGGCGCGATCGGGGCCGGCATGAACCAGTCGGCGATGCTGGCCCGGTTCGTCGCGGAGACCGACATCGACGTGGTCATGTGCGCCGGCCGGTACACCCTTCTCGAACAGGGCGCGCTCGACGACCTGCTGCCCGCCGCGCAGGCCCGTGGGGTCGGCGTGGTCATCGCCGGGGTCTACAACTCGGGGCTGCTGGCCCGCGACCAGCCACCGGCCGACGCGGTCTACAACTATCAGCAGGCGCCGCCGGAGCTGATCGAGCGGGCGCGGCGGATCGCGGCGGTCTGTCAGGCGTACGGCGTCACCCTGCCGCAGGCGGCGTTGGCGTTCGTCCGCCGGCATCCGGCCGTGGTCTCGACCGTGGTCGGCCTGCGCGACGCAGCCCAGGTGACCGAGACCCTGCGCCGGTCGGACGCGGACGTGCCGGAGCAGCTCTGGGCGGCGCTGCGCGACGCCGGGCTGCTCGGCGGGTGACGACCCACAGTTGAACGCGGTGCGCCGGCCACCCGATCCGAGGAAGGGGGTGGCGGCGCCCCGTGGGAGCTACCAAACAGCCGGGGGGTTAAACACCCGGAAAACCCCCAGAGGGTTTGTT
>NZ_JBEXHY010000063.1:0-31911 GCF_040608295.1 Micromonospora sp. NPDC005197
GAGTCATAAATATGACTCACAGTCATATCGCTCGACGGGAGATTGGCTAGCCGGTGGGCCGGTGGGTCGATGGGCCGGTGGATCTGGCGGGCCAAGTGGGCCGGGTGGGCCTGGTGGGCCGACACCGCCCGGCGCAGCATGTCGCGTGGGCCGGGTGGCCCAAGTGGCCCAAGTGGCCCAAGTGGCCCAAGTGGGCCGGGTGGGCGCGGGCCGGGTGGGCCCGGTGGGCCGGGTGGCCCAAGTGGGCCGGGCGGGCCGGTGGGCCGGACGGGCCGGGTGCGCCGAGTGGCCCAAGCGGGCCGGACGGCCAGTGGGCCAGGTGGCCGCCGCGCTGGCGTCGCGCGGTCTGATCAGCCGCGCAGGCGCAGGCCGCGCGGGGTGGCCCGGAAGCCGGCGGCGGTCAGCGCGTCCCGCAGCGGCGAGGAGTGCACCGCCTCGCCGTCGGCCCGCTCCACCGACATCGCGCCCAACGCTCCGGAGTGGACAGCGTCGGCGAGCGCCTTGCCGGCCGCCGCGAGCGTTTCGGCGTCGTCGGTGAAGGAGAGCAGGGTCCGACCGCCGCGTTCCACGTACAGCACCAGGTCACCGGCGACCTGCACCACCAGCGCGCCGGCCTTGCGACCGGCCCGGTGCCCGGTCGCGGGGGCGGCCCCGTCGCCGGAGTCGACGACGCGTTCCGGCCAGGGCAGCGCCGCGCCGTACGGGTTGGCGGGGTCGGTGGCCGCGAGGACTGTGGTCGGCCCGCTCCGGCCGCGCGCGCCGTCGGCCGGGTCGGCAAGCGCGCGGAGCCGGTCCACCGCGCCGGGCACCGCGAACTGCGCCGCGCCGAGGCCCTCGACGAAGTAGCCCCGGCGGGCCGCGCCGCGCTCCTCCAGCGCCGACAACACCGGGTAGACGGCGGAGAACCCGCCGACCACCTGCTCGGCCATCACCGCGCCCCGGGTGACCACGCCGTGCCGTTCCAGCAGCACGTCGGCGAGGGCGGCGGCCCGCCTCGTCGGGTCGAGGTCCCGTTCGGGAAGACGCGACCAGCGGCCGGCGACGGTCGGTGGGCCGCTCCGGGTGGGCAGCGCCACCCGGCCGGGCCGCCGGTAGCGGGTGCGCGGCGCGGAGGGCCGCGACCGGTGCGCACCACCGGCGCCGAGGACCGCCCGCAGCGGGGCGAGGGTGTCGTTGGTGAGGTGGCCTGCCCAGACCAGATCCCAGATCACCCCGGTCAGCGCGGTGTCGTCGGTGGAGCCGACCCGGTCGGCCAGTGCGCGGAAGAACAGCGCCTGCCCGTCGCCGAGCGCGTCGAGTACCGCGTCGTGCAGCGGGGTACGGGTCAGCGCCTCGTCGGGCGGCGGGAGCAGCAGCGGCGCGGCGTCCGCGTACGCCAGGGTGACCCAGCCGTCGCCCCCGGAGATCGCCCCGGACCCGGCCCAGAGCACCTCACCGCTGGCGCACAGCTCGTCGAGGTGGGCGGGGGAGTAGTCGGCGACCCGGCCGGGCAGCACCAGCCGCTCCAGCGCGGACGCCGGCACCGCCGCGCCCTGCAACTGCTCCACCGTGGCGGCGAGCGCCTCCACGCCCCGGGCGGACGAGCCGACCTGCTGCCAGCGCGGCAGGAACGTGGCCAGCGCCCGGGGCGGCACCGGCTCGATCTCCCGGCGCAGCGCCGCGAGCGAACGGCGGCGCAGCATCCGCAGCACCTCGGCGTCGCACCACTGGGCGCCGGCCGTGTCCGGTGTGAACTCCCCGGAGACGACGCGGCCGGTGGCGGCGAGGCGGCGCAGCGCCTGCTCGACGACGAACACCCCGAGCCCGAAGCGCGCCGCGCAGCTCGCCGCCGCGAACGGCCCGTGGGTGCGGGCGTAGCGGGCCACCAGGTCACCCAGCGGGTCAGCCACCGGGGCGAGGTACGCCTCGGCCACCCCGACCGGCAGCGCCACGCCGAGGGCGTCGCGCAGCCGGGCGGCGTCCTCGATGCCCACCCAGCGCTGCTCGCCAGCGATGCGGACCCGCAGCACCCGGCGGGTGGCCTCCAACTCGGTCAGCCAGCCCTCCGGTACGCCCCGCTCGGTCACCTCGGCGTCGCTCAGGTCGCCGAGCACCCGCAGCAGCTCGACCACGTCCTCCGCGTCGCGCGGGCGGCGCTGGTCGGTCAGCCAGCGCAGTTGCCGATCGGTCTCGGCGAGCACCGCCGGATCCAGCAGTTCGCGCAGGTCGACCCGGCCGAGCAGCTCGCCGAGGAGGGTGGAATCCAGCGCGAGGGCGGCGGCCCGGCGCTCGGCGAGCGGGGCGTCGCCCTCGTAGAGGAACGCCCCGACGTAGCCGAAGAGCAGCGACCGGGCGAACGGGGACGGCGCGCTGGTCTCCACCTCGACCAGGCGGACCTTGCGGGCCGCCAGGTCGCGCATGAGCCCGGCCAGCGCCGGCTGGTCGAAGACGTCCTGGAGGCACTCCCGGGCGGCCTCCAGGGTGACCGGGAAGTCGGCGTACTCGCGGGCGACGTCGAGTAGTTGCGCGGCGCGTTGCCGCTGCTGCCAGAGCGGCTGGCGGCGGCGCGGGTCGCGGCGGGGCAGCAGCAGCGAGCGGGCGGCGCACTCCCGGAAACGGGCGGCGAAGAGCGCGGACGTGCCGACCGACTCCTCCACGAGCTGGGCGATCTCGTCGGGTTCGAAGACCACCACGTCGGCGCCGGGTGGCTCGTCGGCGGTGTCGGGCAGGCGCACCACGATCCCGTCGTCGGAGGGCATCACCTGGGCGTCCACCCCGTACCGCTCGGCCAGCCGGCGGCCCACGGCGAGGGCCCACGGCCCGTTGACCCGCGCGCCGAGAACGCTGTGCACGGCCAGCCGCCAGTCGCCCAGCTCGTCGCGGAACCGCTCGACCACGATGGTGCGGTCGTCGGGCAGCGAGCGGGTGGCCTCCCGCTGGTCGCGCAGGTAGGCCATCAGGTTGGCGGCGGCCCAGTCGTCCAGCCCGCCGTCGCGCAGCGCGGCCAGCGCCGCCTCGTCGCTCAACCGCAGGAGGGTGCGTACCCGGGCGCCGATGGCCCGACCCAGCTCGACCGGGCGGCCCAGCTGGTCGCCCTTCCAGAACGGCATCCTGGCGGCCTGACCGGGCGCGGGGGAGACCAGCACCCGGTCGGGTGTGATCTCCTCGATGCGCCACGACGAGGAGCCGAGCAGGAAGACGTCGCCGACCCGCGACTCGTAGACCATCTCCTCGTCCAGCTCGCCGACCCGGGCGGCCCGCTCGGCGCCGGCCAGGAAGACCCCGAACAGACCCCGGTCGGGGATGGTGCCGCCGCTGGTCACCGCGAGGCGCTGCGCGCCGGGGCGGCCGGTGAGCAGGTCGCTGGCCCGGTCCCAGACCAGCCGGGGGCGCAGCTCGGCGAACGCGGTGGACGGGTAGCGGCCGGAGAGCATGTCCAGCACGGCGTGCAGCGCGGAGTCGGGCAACTCGTTGAAGGGCGCGGCCCGGCGGACCAGCACGGCCAGGTCGCCGACCCGCCACGGCTCCAGAGAAACCATCGCGACGATCTGCTGGGCCAGCACGTCCAGCGGGTTGCGCGGGTAGTGCAGCTCCTCGATCGCGCCGTCGGTCATCCGCTCGGCGACGACCGCGCAGGACAGCAGGTCGCCACGGTGCTTGGGAAAGACCACCCCGCGGGAGACCGCGCCCACCTGGTGCCCGGCCCGACCGACGCGTTGCAGGCCGGCGGCGACGCTCGGTGGGGCCTCGATCTGCACCACCAGGTCGACCGCGCCCATGTCGATGCCCAGCTCCAGGCTGGAGGTGGCCACCACCGCCGGGAGCTGGCCGGACTTGAGCGCCTCCTCGATGTGCTTGCGCTCCTCGCGCGAGACGCTGCCGTGGTGCGCGCGGGCGATCACCGGCGCGGCGCCGGTGGCCGCGCCGGACTGGGCCATCACCTCGGCTGGGCCACCCCACCGCTGCGCGCCGGGCGCCGGGCCGCCGTCGGCGGCCGGCTCGTCGCCCACCGACAACCCATCCGGTACGTCGATCGCGCCCACGGCCGACCCGGAGGCGACCTCCTCGGCGGCCAGCTCGTTGAGCCGGGCGCACAGGCGCTCGGCGCTGCGGCGGGAGTTGGTGAAGACGATGGTGGAGCGGTGCTGACCGATGAGCGTGAAGACCCGCTCCTCGACGGCCGGCCAGATCGAGGCACGGCGTGGCCCGGGACCGCCGAGGGAATCCTCCGGCGGCTGCTCCTGGTCGTCGAGGCGGGTCATGTCCTCCACGGGGACCTGCACGCTGACCTCGATGGTCTTCGCCGTGGCCGGCTGCACGACGTCAACCGGCCGGGCGCCGCCGAGGAACCGGGCGCAGGCGTCGACCGGCCGGACGGTGGCGGAGAGGCCGATCCGTTGTGCCGGCGTGGGCAGCAGCTCGTCCAGGCGTTCCAGCGAGAGGGCGAGGTGGGCGCCGCGCTTGCTGCCGGCCACCGCGTGCACCTCGTCGACGATCACCGTCTGGACGCCGCGCAGCGAGTCCCGAGCGGCGGAGGTGAGCAGCAGGAACAGGGACTCGGGCGTGGTGATGAGGATGTCCGGTGGGGTGCGGGCGAAGGCCCGTCGCTCGTCGGCAGGTGTGTCGCCGGTGCGCATGCCGACGGTGATGTCCGGCGGCGTCACGCCGAGCCGGGCCGCCGCCTGCCGGATGCCGGCCAGCGGGGCGCGCAGGTTGCGCTCCACGTCGACGGCGAGAGCCTTGAGCGGGCTGACGTAGAGCACCCGGCACCGCTGCCGTGCCTCGGCCGGTGCGGGCTCGCGGGCCAGCCGGTCCAGCGACCAGAGGAAGGCGGCGAGCGTCTTGCCGGAGCCGGTGGGCGCCACGACGAGGGCGTTGCGGCCGGCGGCGACGGATCGCCAGGCACCGGTCTGGGCGGCGGTGGGCGCGGCGAAGGCGGCGTCGAACCAGGCGCGGGTGGCCGGGCCGAAGCCGTCGAGCACCCCGCCCTTGTCCGCATCTCCCCCGCTCACCGATCCATCCTGCCCCGCCGGTACGACAACGACGAGCGGCCCACGGGGGAACGTGCCGAGCTGGATGGAAAAAGCGATGGATGCGCCATTAATACGTTAAGTCTCACTTAACTGCTTGCTTGTAAGGAGCAACATAAAGTAACTTCACCCGCAACGCGAACCGGGTGGAGGGGATCGGATGGCCGGCGAGCCGCGACACGTCGAACCCGCCACCGATGTGCTGATCCGCAAGGTCGACAGTCACCTCGCCACGCTCCGCGGCGGCCTGCACGGGCCCGAGCTGGAACTCGCCGAACGCCTCGCCCGTTGCCTGCGCGAGATGGTCGTCTCCACCGCCCAGGCCAGCGCCGCCGACCGGGGGCAGGTCCGCGTCGCCGTGCACTATTTCGTGCTCCGCCGGGAGAGCCGCGGCCGGCTGCTCTCGATGCGGTCGCTGGCCGTCGCGGAGCGGGTCGTCGCGAAGGTCGCCCGCCAGCTCGGCCGCGTCGATCTGCTGAGTGAGCTGCACCTGGAGAGCTCAGACCTCGACGACGAGCTGACCATCGGCGACGCCCTGCTGCGCTGACCGCCGACCGCACACCAGGGCTCATAGCGGGCTTATTCCGGCAAAACCGCCCGAAGGGCGGAGAACTGGCGTTCGATCGCTGCTAGGCGCCACCGCTGTACGGGCGTCGGCCACCTCGATCGGGAGTGCGGGTGCTGGTACTGCTCATCCTCCACCTCGTGGCGGCCCTCGCCGCGCCGCTGCTCGTCCGGTGGTGGGGTCCGCGCGCGTGCTATCCGCTGGCGCTCGCGCCGGCCGCCGCGTTCGGCTGGGCGCTGGCCCGCACCCCGGCCGTCGGTCACGGCGGCGCGGTGGTCGAGACGTACCCGTGGATCGGGCAGTTGGACCTGGACATCGCGCTGCGCCTCACCACGCTGTCCTGGCTCCTGACCCTGTTGATCGGCGGCGTCGGCGCGCTGGTGCTGGTCTACAGCGCCCGGTACTTCGACGCGGGCGCGCCCGGGATGGCGCAGTTCGCCGCCGTCCTGGTCGCCTTCGCCGGCGCGATGCTCGTCCTGGTCTTCGCCGACGACCTGCTGCTGCTCTACGTCGGCTGGGAGCTGACGACGATCTTCTCGTACCTGCTGATCGGGCACAGCACCGAACGCCGGTCCAGCCGGTGGGCGGCGGCGCAGGCGTTGACCGTCACCACGGCGGGCGGGCTGGCCATGCTGGTCGGGTTCATCCTGCTCGGCCAGCACGCCGGCAGCTACCGCTGGTCGGAGATCGCCACCCACCCGCTGCCCGGCGGCGGCTACCTGATCACGGCGGTGCTGCTGATCCTGGCCGGGGCCCTGTCCAAGTCGGCGGTGCTGCCGTTCAGCTCCTGGCTGCCGGTCGCGATGGCGGCGCCCACCCCGGTCAGCGCGTACCTGCACGCCGCCGCCATGGTCAAGGCGGGCGTCTACCTGGTCGGGCTGCTCACGCCGGTGCTCGCCACGGTCGGCCCGTGGCGGCCCGTGGTGCTCATCGCCGGTGTGGCCACCATGCTCGTCGGCGGCTGGGCGGCGCTGCGGCAGACCGACCTGAAGCTGTTGTTGGCGTACGGGACGGTCAGCCAGTTGGGCCTGCTGGTCGCGGTGACGGGCGCGGGCACCCCGGACGCCGCGCTGGCCGCCACGGCGATGCTGCTGGCGCACGCCCTGTTCAAGGCGGCGCTGTTCCTGGTCGTCGGCGTCATCGACCACGGCGCCGGCACCCGCGACCTGCGCGAGTTGTCCGGGCTGCGGCGCTGGTCGCGGCCGTTGTTCGCGGTCGCGGTGCTGGCGGCGGCGTCGATGGCAGGCGTGCCGCCGCTGGTCGGGTTCGTCGCCAAGGAGGCGGTCTTCGCGGCGTTCACCGACGACCCGGTGCTCCTCACCGGGCTGGTCGCCGGGACGGTGCTCACCGTGGCGTACAGCGCCCGCTTCCTCTGGGGCGCGTTCGCCGACCGGCCGGGCGTCGAACCGGTCGAGCCGGTGCCGATCGCGCCGTCGATGCTGGTCCCCCCGGCCGTGCTCGCCGTCGTCGGGCTGCTCGCCGGCCCCGCCGCCGGCGTGCTGGACGGCCTGCTCAGCCCGTACGCCGAACTGCTCGGCGCGGTCGACGGGCACCTGACGCTCTGGCCCGGGCCGACCGCGGCGCTCGGTCTGTCCGTGCTGGCGCTCGCCGGCGGCGGCCTGCTCTTCGCGCTACGCGGACCGCTCGCCCCGGTGTTGGCCCGGCTCCGCGCGCCGGTCAGCGGCAATCAGGGGTACGAGTGGACCGTCGGCCGGTTCGACCGCCTCGCCATCGAGGTCACCGGCGCGACCCAGCGGGGCTCCCTGCCGCAGTACCTGGGCATCATCCTGATCACCCTCGTGCTGCTGCCCGGTGGGGCGATGCTCGCCGCCGGGCCGTGGCGGGCCGGGCTCCCGCTCTGGGACAACCCGCTGCAACCGGTGGTCGTGGTGGTGATCGCGGTGGCCGCGCTGCTCGCGGTCGGCGCTCGCCGGCGGTTGACCGCGATGCTGCTGGTGGGGATGACCGGCTACGGCACCGCCATGCTGTTCATCCTGCATGGCGCACCGGATCTCGCGCTCACGCAGTTCCTGGTGGAGACCGCGACCATCGCCGTGTTCGTGTTGGTGCTGCGCCGCCTGCCGGAGCGTTTCTCGGCCCGTCCGCTGCGCCGCAGCCGATGGACCCGCCGGGTGATCGGCGTGGCGATGGGCGTGGCGGCGGGCGGGCTCGCCCTCGTCGCGGCCGGGGCCCGTCGCGCACCGGACATCTCCGCAGTCTTCCCGGACCTGGCGGTGGGCGAGGCGTACGGCCGCAACGTGGTCAACGTGACCCTGGTCGACATCCGGGCCTGGGACACCATGGGGGAGGTGGCGGTGCTGGTGGTGGCCGCCACCGGGGTGGCCAGCCTGATCTTCGAGCGGTCCCGTACCGGGCCGCGACCGCGCCGGCCGGAGTCGGCCGATCGAGCGGCCCGGTCCGACCGGCCGGTCTGGTTGCGGGGCGGCCCGACCCTCTACGAGGAGCAGCGTTCGCTCGTGCTGGAGGTGGTCACCCGGCTGATCTTCCACACGGTGGTGCTGTTCTCGCTGTTCCTGCTCTTCTCCGGGCACAACGCGCCGGGCGGCGGGTTCTCGGGCGGACTGGTGGCGGGGCTCGCGCTGGCGGTCCGCTATCTGGCCGGCGGCCGGTACGAGCTGACCGAGGCCGCCCCGGTGGGCGCCGGCCTGATCCTCGGCGCGGGGTTGGCCGTGGCGGTGGGCTCCGGCGCGGTGGCGCTGGCGGCCGGTGGGTCGGTGCTGGAGAGCGCCAAGCTCGACCTGTCCCTGCCGCTGATCGGCGACGCCCACCTCGTCACCTCGCTGTTCTTCGACATCGGCGTGTACCTGATCGTGATCGGGCTGATGCTGGACATCCTGCGCAGCCTCGGCGCCGAGGTGGACCGGCACATCGAGGCCACCGGCACGGCGAGCGGCGGTCTGGCCGTCGACAAGGGCGGCCGGACGTGACGGCGAGTGGCCCCGGACCCACGATGGTGTTGGTGCTCGCCGTCGCGGTGCTGGTCGGGTGCGGGGTGATCCTGCTGCTGGAGCGCAGCCTCACCCGGATCCTGCTCGGCGTGATCCTGCTCGGCAACGGGGTCAACCTGCTGATCCTGCTGGGCGGCCGGTCCGGTGGCGCGCCGGTCGTGGGCACCGGGCCGGTGGACCAGATGAGTGACCCGCTGCCGCAGGCGATGGTGCTGACCGCCATCGTGATCACGTTCGGGTTCACCGCGTTCCTGCTCGCCGTCGCGTACCGGAGCTGGTATCTCACCGGCGACGACGAGGTGCCCGACGACCTGGAGGACCGGCAGATCATCCGCCGGGCCGGGCGCAACGAGGTGGGGGCCGTCGACCACGGCGGGGAGGGCCCGGACGCCGACCCGGAGCAGGTCGATCCCGAGCCGGCCCGCCGACGGCTCCGGCGTGGCAGAGGGGACGGGGCGCGGTGAGCGGGGCGTGGGGGACGTGGTGAGCAGGCTCCTGCCGCTGCCGGTGGTGGTGCCGCTGCTCGGCGCGGCGCTGACCCTGCTGCTGGCCACCCGGCCCCGGGTGCAGCGAGCGGTCAGCGTGCTCTGCCTGACCGTCACGTTCACCGTCGCGGTGGTGCTGCTGGTGCAGGCGTACCGGCACGGGCCGGTGGTGCTCGCGATCGGCGGGTGGCCGCCACCGGTCGGCATCGTGCTGGTGGCCGACCAGTTGGCCGCGCTGATGCTTGTGGTGTCCTCGGCGGTGACCCTCTGCGTGCTGCTGTACTCGATCGGCCAGGGCCGCAGCGAGACCAGCGAGAGCGCGCCGGTGGTCATCTTCCACCCGACGTACCTGGTGCTCACCGCGGGTGTCACCAACGCGTTCCTGGCGGGCGACCTGTTCAACCTGTTCGTCGGCTTCGAGATCCTGCTGGCGGCCAGCTTCGTGCTGATCACGCTGGGCGGCACCGAGACGCGGATCCGCACCGGGTCGACGTACGTGGTGGTCAGCATCCTCTCCTCGATGATCTTCCTGGCCGCGGTGGGGCTGGTGTACGCGGCCACCGGCACGCTCAACCTGGCGCAGCTCGCCCAGCGCCTCGACGACCTGCCGGACAACGTCCGGTTGACCCTGCAACTGATGCTGCTGCTCGCGTTCGCGATCAAGGCGGCGGTCTTCCCGCTGTCGGCCTGGCTGCCGGACAGCTATCCCACGGCCCCGGCCCCGGTCACCGCCGTGTTCGCGGGGCTGCTCACCAAGGTCGGCGTGTACGCGATCATCCGTACCGAGACGTTGCTGTTTCCGGGTGGTCAGGTCGACGGTCTGCTCATGGTCGTCGCCGGGCTGACCATGCTGGTCGGCATCCTCGGCGCGGTGGCGCAGTCGGACATGAAGCGGCTCTTCTCGTTCACCCTGGTCAGCCACATCGGCTACATGATCTTCGGGGTGGCGTTGAGCACCGCCGCCGGTCTCGCCGGCGCGATCTTCTACGTGGTGCACCACATCACCATCCAGACCACGCTGTTCCTGGTGGCCGGCCTGGTCGAGGAGCGGGCCGGCAGCACCGACCTGCGCCGTCTCGGCGGCCTGGCCCGAATGGCGCCCCTGCTCGGCGTCCTCTTCTTCGTACCGGCGATGAATCTCGCCGGGGTGCCGCCGTTCTCCGGGTTCCTCGGCAAGCTCGGCCTGCTCCAGGCCGGTGTGGCGGCCGGCGGGGCGCTGCCCTTGACGCTGGTGGCGGCCGGCACGCTGACCAGCCTGCTCACCCTGTACGTGGCCTCCCGGGTGTGGAACATCGCGTTCTGGCGGGCGCCCCGGACCGTCTCCAGCGAGCCCACCGTCCGGCTGCCCACCGTGATGGTCGGCGCGACCGCCGCCCTGGTCGCGTTCGGGTTGACGCTCACCGTGCTGGCCGGCCCGCTCTTCGACGTCACCGCCGACGCGGCCACCGACCTGCTCTTGCGTACCCCGTACGTGCGGGCCGTCCTGCCCGGTGTCGTGCCGTGACCGGCCCGCGCGCGACGACCCCGACGGGCGCGACCCCGCCGGTGCGGAGCCGGTTCGGGCGTTGGCGGGACCAGGCGTTGGCGCTCGGCTGGCTGGTGCTCGTCTGGAACCTGCTCTGGGGTTCGATCAACCTCGCCAACATCATCGGTGGCCTGCTGGTGGGCGGCGCGGTCCTGGTGTTCTTCCCGCTGCCGGCGGTCAGCTTCGGCGGCCGGCTGCGGCCGGGTGCCCTGGTGGCGTTCGCGGGCCGGTTCGCCGTCGAACTCGTCAGCGCGAGCCTGCACATCGCCCGGATCGCCGTACAACCCGGCTACCGCCCGCGCGGGGCGATCATCGCCGTGGCGCTGCGGGTTCCCACCGACCTGAACCTGGCGCTCACCGCCGAGGCGGTCTCGCTGGTGCCGGGCACGCTGATCCTCGAGGTGGACCGGGAGTCGGCGACGCTCTACCTGCACGTGCTGGACACCCACGGGCCGGCGGACCTGGCCCTCTCCCGGGAACGCACCCTCGACGTCGAGCGACGGATCGTCCGGGCGGTGGGCAGCGCCGCCGAACTGCGCCGCGTCGGGCCCCATCCCGTCGAGAAGGGAAACTCCCAATGATCACGTTCCTGGCCGTCGTCCTCACCACCCTGCTGTCGGTGACCGCGCTGCTCGCGCTGATCCGGCTCTACCGGGGCCCCTCGCTGCTGGACCGGGTGATCGCGGCGGACATGCTCCTCGCCACCATGGTCGGCGCGGTGGGCGCGGAGGCGGCGGTCAACCGGCACGCCACCACGCTGCCCGTGCTGGTGGTGCTCTCCCTGCTCGGTTTCGTCGGCTCGGTGTCCCTGGTCCGCTTCGCCGTGCGGGAGCAGGCGTGATGGTGGCGACCGGCGGACACTCGGCGGCCGGTGTGCTCGCGACGGCTGCCGACTGGCTCGGCGCCGCCTGCCTGGTGACCGGCGCGCTGCTCGCCCTGTCCGCCGCGATCGGTGTGCTGCGCTTCCCGGACGCCCTGTCCCGGATGCACGCGGCCACCAAACCCCAGGTGCTGGGAGTGCTCCTGCTGCTGCTCGGCATCACGCTACGGCTGCGGTCCGCGGCCGACGTCGGCACGATCCTGCTGGTGGCGGTCTTCCAGTTGGCCACCGCGCCGGTCGCGGCACAGATGATCGGCCGGGCCGCGTACCGGTCCGGCCGGTTCGACCGCGGCCTGCTCGACGCCGACGAGTTGGCCGAGCGCCCGGCGGGCGGCGGACCCGGCGACGGCCGCGCCCGGCCGGAGTGAACCGGACGATCGACGCCTTCGGCCCACCCTCAGCGGAGTCCCAGGCAACGCCGATAAAATAGCGGCATGATCGACTCTTCTGCCCAGGAGGGCAGCAGTAGCCAGCCGGGTCGTGCCCGGCATATTCCCGTCCCGACGGCCCCGGGAGCCCTGAGCGACCCGTGTTGATCGTCGTCGGCCTTCTCTTGATCATCCTGCTCACTGCCGCCACCGGTTACTTCGTGGCGCAGGAGTTCGGCTATGTCGCCGTGGACCGGGGCAAGCTGCGCCAGCTCGCCGACGACGGCGACCAGGCCGCCGCCCGGGCCCTCACCGTCACCAGCCGGCTCTCCTTCGTGCTCTCCGGTGCGCAACTAGGCATCACCGTCACCGCCCTGCTGGTCGGCTACGTCGCCGAGCCGTACCTCGGCGGCGGCCTCGCCGACCTGTTCGGCGTCGCCGGTCTCCGCGAGTCGGTCAGCCTGCCGCTGTCGGTGGCGCTGGCCCTGGTCATCGCCACCGTGGTGCAGATGGTCCTCGGCGAGCTGGCCCCGAAGAACCTCGCCATCGCCCGAGCCGAGTCACTCGCCCGGGCGCTGAGCCGGTCCACCCTCCTCTACCTGGCGATGGCCGGGCCGGTGATCCGGCTCTTCGACCGCGCGTCGATACGCCTGCTGCGCCGGGTCGGCATCGAGCCGATCGAGGAGCTGCCCAGCGGCGCCACCCCCGCCGACCTGGAACAGATCATCGCCGAGTCCCGCGAGGAGGGCAGCCTGGACGCCGAGATGTCCACGCTGCTCGACCGCGGGCTCGACTTCCGCGAGCTGACCGCCGGCGAGGCGATGGTGCCGCGCGTCGACGTGCACACCGTCCGGGCGCAGGAGCCGGTGAGCCGGGTGGTCGAGCTGCTGGACACCGGCCACTCCCGCTTCCCGGTGCGGGGTGCCGAGGGCGTCGACGACCTGATCGGCATCGTCGGGATCGCCGAGGTGCTCGGCGTACCGCCGGGGGAGCGGGCCACCACCCCGGTGAGCGCGGTGGCGGGGCCGCCGCTGCTCGTGCCGGAGACCCTGCCCCTGCCCACGGTGCTGGACCGCCTGCGGTCCGGGCACCGGCAGATGGCCTGCGTGGTGGACGAGTACGGCGGCTTCGCCGGTGTGATCACGCTGGAGGACATCGCGGAGGAGCTGGTCGGCCCGATCCGGGACGAGGACGACCCGCCGGAGCGCGCCCCCGCGCGGCAGGACGACGGCTCGTGGGTGGTGCCGGCCCGCTGGCGGATCGACGAGGTCGCCGACAGCACCGGCATCGCGCTGCCCGAAGCCCCGGAGTACGACACGCTGTCCGGGCTGGTCATGCGCGAGCTGGGCCGGGTGCCGGAGGTCGGCGACCGGCTGGAGATCAGCCTGCTGCCCGAGGGTGCCGAGGTCGAAGACGGTGAGGCGGAGCCTCGGGCCCTGGTCGAGGTGCTCGCCGTGGACCGGCACGTCGCCGACTCGGTACGGCTGCAACTGAGCACGCCGGGGGTGACCGCGTGAGCCCCGGCATCGCGTTGTTCAGCTCGGGGGTCCTGCTGGCGCTGAACGGGTTCTTCGTGGCCGCCGAGTTCGCCCTGGTGGCCAGCAAGCGGTACCGGCTGGAGCAGGCGGCGGCCAGCGGCGGCCGGGCGGCCCGGGCCGCGCTGGACGGTGTCCGCGAGCTGTCGCTGATGCTGGCCGGGGCGCAGCTGGGCATCACGCTGTGCACCCTGGGGCTCGGCGCGCTGGCCGAACCGGCGATCGAGCACCTGATCAGCCCGCTGCTGCACGCGGTGGGGCTGCCCGACGCGGCCAGTCACGTGGTCGCCCTGGTCTTCGCCCTCGCTCTGGTGACCTTCCTGCACCTGGTGGTGGGGGAGATGGCGCCGAAGTCGTGGGCGATCACCGACGCCGAGCGTTCGGCGACGCTGCTCGCGCTGCCGTTCCGGGCCTTCGCCCGGGTGTCCCGGCCGGTGCTGTCGGCGTTGAACGCGCTGGCCAACGCGATCCTGCGCCTGGTCGGGGTCAACCAGCAGGATCAGCTCGCCCAGGTGCACGGCCCGGACGAGCTGCGGATGCTGCTGGAGCAGTCCCGCGAGCACGGGTTGCTCGGCGCTGAGCAGCACCAGCTGCTCACCAGCATGCTGGAGTTGCAGGGCACGTCGGTGGCGCAGGTGATGGAGCCGTTCGCCACCATGGTCACCGTCCGGCGCGACGACCCGGCCGAGCGGATCGAGCAGGTCAGCCGGGACAGCGGCCGGTCGCGGCTGGCGGTCCTGGACTCCAGCGGCGACGTCTGTGGCCTGGTGCACGTCCGGGAGGCGGTACGGGTGGTCACCACCGGCCGGGCCGCCACCGCCGGGGAGCTGATGACGCCGGCTTTCACCCTCCCGGCGACGTCCTCGGTCACCGAGGCGGTGGCCGCGATGCGCGCCCGGCAGTCCCAGCTCGCGCTGGTGCGCAACGGCGGTGGTCCGGCCCGCCCGATCGGCTTCGTCGCTCTGGAGGACCTGCTGGAGGAGGTCATCGGCGAGTTCGACGACGAGACCGACACGGTGCCGCGGGGCCGGCGGTTGCGGTGAGGCGCACGCCGACCCGACCGCGCTGCTGCGGTGCGGCGGGTCGGCGCGTCAGCATCCGGTCGAGGCGGCGGGCGTGAGGTGACCGCGACCGGGTAGGCGCGGTCGGTCCGGGGCCAGGGGGGCCTCGTCCCGCGAGGGGGCGCGCGGTGCGGTTGACGGGGGTGTCTCGGGACTCCGGCTGGACCGGGCTGTCCGTGCGGACCACGCTGCCGAACCCGAGCACCCGTCCGGGCCTGCGTCTGCCGGGGCGGGTGACCCTCGCCGCCGGGCCGGACGACGTGCTCGTACGCCACATCCGGCTCGGCCTGGTCACCACTGTCGAGCCGGACGACCCGGCCGCGCCCCGGCGCCTCGTGCAGTTCTTCTCGCTGCCGATCGCCGGGCGGTTCGTGGTGCCGGCGGGTCGCCGGCGGGCGGTCGACTTCGCGTTGCCGTTGCCGTGGGAGATCCCGGTGACCACGTTCGGCGGGGTGCCGTTGCTGAGCCTGCGGATGGGTCTGCGGACCGAGGTGTCCGTCGACCCGGATCTGGACCAGGGGTCCATGGTGCCGGTCCTCGTGCACCCGATCCCCACCCAGCAGCACGTGCTGGCGGCGCTGGCCACGCTCGGCTTCATGATCCGCCAATCCGGGTTGCAGGAGGGCGGGCTGCCGGGGGTGGAGCACACCCTGCCGCTGCACCAGCGGTGGGGCTACTGGGTGGGCCCGCTCTACGCCGGCCCGGTCACCGAGCTTGAGCTGATCTTCGTGACGAACTCGGCGGGCCTGGAGGTGATCATGTGGCTGGACCGTCGGCTGTCGCTGGCCGGGATCACCCACCAGAGCATCAGCCGGTTCCGGATCTGGCACGCGGACGCCGGGCAGCGGGACTGGGTCGCCACCGTGGACCGCTGGCTACGTCAGGCGATCAACCGGCACGCCGCGGCTGCCGCGCACGCCGACTGGTCCGCCACCATCAGCCGGTCCGCCCATGTCAGCCGCCACCCCGACCAGCCGATCAAACCCGGTTACGGGCTGGGCGGCACGGCCGGAAGCGGAGGCGTGGGAGGCGGCTCCGGCGGCGGCGACGGGACCTGAGGGGGGGTCAGCCGGCGCTGGCGGTGGCGAGCTTGAGGCTGAAGGCGAGGAAGAGGGCTGCCACGGCGGTGGTGCCGCCCACGGCGAGGCGACGCCGTTGGCGGAACTGGGCGGCCAGGAACGTGCCCGCGAAGATCAGCGCGGTCAGGTAGAGCGCGCTGGTGACCTGGGCGATCAGGCCGAGCAGCAGGAACGACAGCGCTGGCCAGGCGTAGTCGGGATCGACGAACTGGATGAAGAACGAGATGAAGAACAGGATCGCCTTCGGGTTCAGCAGGCTGATCACCAGCGCCTTGCGGAACGGGCTGCGCATCTGCGCCGGTTCCGCGGCGTCGATGAGCCGCGGGGTGTCCGGGTCGTTGCGGTCGCGCCAGCGCCGCCAGGCGCCGCGCAGCATGGTCACCCCGACATAACCGAGGTACGCGGCACCGGCGTACTTGATCACCAGGAACAGCGGCGGGTACGCCTTGAGCAGCGACGCCACCCCGGCGGCGGAGAGGACCATCAGCACCGCGTCGCCGACCCACACCCCGCTGGCGGCCCGGTAGCCGACCCCCACGCCCCGCTTGGCGGCGGTGGACAGCACGAAGAGCGAGTTCGGTCCGGGTAGCAGGATGATGGCCACGGTGCCCAGCACGTACGTCCAGATGTCGGTGATCCCCAGCACGCCCGCCATCATCACGCCACCGACGCCGTCCGCAGAAGTCTTTCCCGCAGCCTGGCCTGTGCGTTAGGCCACTCGTCGACGGTCATCGCGTACTGCACGGTGTCCCGCCACGAGCCGTCCGGACGCTGGCAGTGCATCCGCAGCACCCCCTCCCGGGTGGCGCCGAGTCGTTCGATGGCCGCCTGCGAGCGGACGTTGCGGATGTCGGTGTGCCAGACGACCCGCACCGCGCCCAGGTCGTCGAAGGCCCGGCCGAGCAGCAGCAGCTTGGCCTCGGTGTTGATCCCGGTACGCCACCACGGCCGGCCGAGGAAGGTGTACCCGATCGCCACCGACCGTCGTTCCGGGTTGATCTCGTAGTAGGACGTGGTGCCGACCACCGCCCCGGTCCTCGCGCAGCGCTGCACCCAGGGCGCCCGCTCGCCGCGCTGCTGTGCGGCCAGCGCCGCGGCGACCACCTCGGCGGTCCCGGCCGGCTCGGTGGGCCGGGTAACGGTGAGGTGCCGCCAGACGTCGTCGTCGGCGGTGGCGCTGTGCAGGTCGTCGGCGTGCGCCAGGTCCAGCGGCTCCAGCAGGACGTGTTCGCCGCGCAGTGACACCGGGTCGTGCCAGGGCGTGCGGGCCGTCCGCAGGTACGCCGGCAGGGGCGCGGTGACCCCGGCGGCGGGTTGCGGCAGGCCGGCGGTCAGCCGCAACGGCAGTACGCCGGCCCAGTGCGGCAGGTGCAGGTCGGCCTCGTCCTCGCGGACCCCGCCGGTGCGGGACCGGACGGACACCTCCCGCAGCGGCAGCGCCAGCACCGCGGTCTCGGCCAGCTCGCGACGGTTCGGCGGGCGGCTGTCCGTGCTGCGTCCCGCGCCCACCTTGTCGACCAGCGCGGTGAGCATGGCGCTCTTCTCCTGCTCGTCGGTGACCAGCCGGGAGGTGCCGAGCGCGACCACCGAGCGGTAGTTGGCGCTGTGGTGGAACTGCGAGCGGGCGTAGACCAGAGCATCGAGCAGGGTCACCGTGACGCAGACGGGCAGCCCGTCGCCCCGGGCGGCGAGCAGGGGCCGGCTGCCGGTGGACCCGTGCAGGTAGAGGGTGTCACCGATGCGGACGTGCAGGGTGGGCAGCACCCGGGGCTCGCCGTCGACGGTGAAGCCGAGCGCGCAGTGGTACGCCTCGTCGAGCACGGCGTGCGCCGCCTCCCGGTCGTAGCTCATCCGGTCGCGCGAGCGGGTGGGAGTGGTCCGGGCGGTGGGTGGATACATGCGCGCCCCTTTGTTCTAGTACAATCTCCTGTTTGTGTCAGCACGCTATCAGTTCAGCGGGACGACGGCCGTCGCGATTTCGGCCAGCATCGAGTCGGGCATCCGTACCGGCGCCCTGCCACCCGGCGCCGCCCTGCCGCCGGTGCGGGCCCTCGCCGCCGAGCTGGGCGTCAGCCCGGCCACTGTCGCCCGCGCCTATCGGGAGCTGCGCCAACGCGGCGTGCTGGCCACCGCCGGCCGCCACGGCACCCGCGTCCGTCCGCGCCCACCGGTGGCCGCCCGCCGCTCCGTGCTACGCCCCGCACCGCTGCCGGACGCCCGCGACCTGTCCCGGGGCGAGCCCGACCCCCGACTGCTGCCCCCGATCGGCCCGCACCTGGCCGCGCTCGCCGCCGACGCGGGTCCTCCGGTCGGCTACTCGCAGGCCGGCGTGCTCCCGGAGCTGGCCGAGGCCGCCCGCGCCCGGTTGAGCGCCGACGGCGTACCCGCCGGGGACCTCACCCTCACCGGCGGCGCGCTGGACGGCATCGAGCGGCTGCTCGGCGCCCACCTTCGTCCCGGTGACGGGGTGGCGGTGGAGGATCCCGGCTGGGCCAACCTGCTCGACCTGGTCGCCGCGCTCGGGCTGCGGCCGATCGGTGTGCCGCTGGACGACGAGGGTCCACTGGTGGCCGGGGTGGCGGCCGCGCTGAGCGCCGGAGCGCGGGCGCTGGTGATCACCAGCCGGGCGCAGAACCCGACCGGCGCCGCCGTCTCCGCCGCCCGCGCCGAGGAGCTGCGCGCTCTGCTCGCCGGCCGACGGGACCTGCTGCTCATCGAGGACGACCACGCCGCCGAGCTGGCCCGCGTACCCCTGCATTCGCTCGCCGGCGTGACCGGAAGCTGGGCCTTCGTGCGGTCGGTGAGCAAGCCGTTCGGCCCGGACCTGCGGCTGGCGGTGCTGGCCGGTGACGAGACCACCGTGGCCCGGGTGACCGGCCGGACGCGGGTCGGCGCCGGCTGGGTGTCCACCGTGCTGCAACGGCTGGTGCTCGCCCTCTGGGGGGACCCGGCGGTCGACGAGCTGGTGCGGCGGGCGGCGCAGAGCTACGACCTGCGGCGCGAGGGCCTGTTGGCCGCGCTCGCCGAGCATGGCCTGACCGCGCACGGCCGCAGCGGCATCAACGTCTGGCTGCCGGTGCCGGACGAGACCAGCGCGCTGACCGCGTTGCGGGACGCCGGCTGGGCGGTGGCGCCCGGCGCCCTCTACCGGATCGCCGCCCCGCCCGCCCTGCGCATCACCGTCAGTTCCCTGGCCGTCGAGGAGCTGACCCCCCTGGCCGCCGCCCTGGCCCGCGCCATCCATCCCTCCCCTGAAATGGGCTTCTCCACCTGACCTGCGAGCGTGACGCCCATTAAGGGGGTTTATCGGAAGAAAAAGGGGTATCGCGGCGATTCGGAGAAAGTGGGGCGGGTATGCGGGCCGCCGGAGGTGCCTGATCATGGCTGCAGGTGGGAACCGCAAGGGGCTGTGGATCGCGATCGCGATCGCCATCATCGTGATCATCATTGTGCTGATCGCCATCGCGTCCGGTGGTGGCGGGGGCGGCAACGGCTACTGACGCGGCCGGGCCGCGCCCACCCGGGGCGTACCCGGCAGGCGATACCGAACGGGTATATAACAGTCGGCATGGCCGAGCAGACCGACAGCGCTCCCGGCGCCCAGCGGTTCATCCCGCCCGACGCCGACACCATCGACGAACTCCGCGCGGCGTCGGGTGGCTGTCGGGGCTGCGAGCTGTACCGCGACGCCACCCAGACCGTCTTCGGCCGGGGGGACGAGAGCGCCCGCGTGGTACTCGTCGGCGAGCAGCCCGGCGACATGGAGGACCAGAAGGGCCTGCCCTTCGTCGGCCCCGCCGGACGGCTGCTGCGCCGCGCCGTCGACGACGCCAAGCTGGACCCGACGCAGCTCTACCTCACGAACGCCGTCAAGCACTTTCGTTTTGAGGCGCGCGGCAAGCGGCGCATCCACCAGACCCCGGACCAGGTGCACATCACCGCGTGCCGGCCCTGGCTGGTGGCCGAGTTCGCCCGGCTGCGCCCGGAGATCGTCGTCGTGCTCGGCGCCACCGCCGCCAAGGCGCTGCTCGGCCCGTCCTTCCGGGTGACGAGACAGCGCGGCGAGCTGCTGCCCTGGCCCGCGTCGGCCCAGCGCCCAGAGGACTTCCAACGGGTGCCGGTGGACGACACGGGGAAGCGGGCCGACGCGCCGCCGGCTCGGTTGCTGGCCACCATCCACCCATCCGCGGTCCTGCGCGCCGACGACCAGGACAAGGCGTACGAGGGACTGGTCGCCGACCTGACGGTCGCCGCCCGCGCCCTGCCCGCCTGACCCAGGTGTTCCCGCCGGTGGTCGGGCGGTGCCCAGGCAACGCCGACGCGCCCGGCCAGAGGCCGGGCGCGTCGACTGAGGGTGTCAGATGATGCTGTTGAAGCCGCCCCAGCCGCTGCCGATCTGCTGGTTGCCGCTGAAGGGGACGCCGTTGTCGCGTTCGATGTTGTTGGGGTACAGCAGGAGGGCACCGCTGGTCGTGCGGCCCACCAGGTCCGTGTAGCCGTCACCGGTCACGTCCGCGCCGACCAGCGTGTCGAAGCCGCTCCAGCCGCTGCCGATCTGCCGGTTGCCGCTGTACGGGACCCCGTTGTCGCGTTCGATGTTGTTCGGGTAGAGCCACAGGGTGCCGTCGGTCTTGCGGGCCACCAGGTCGGTGTAACCGTCGCCGGTCACGTCCGCGCCGACCAGCGTGTCGAAGCCGCTCCAGCCCTGGCCGATCTGCCGCGCCGACGAGCTGCTGTACGGAGTGCCGTTGTCGCGTTCGATGTTGTTCGGGTAGAGCCACAGGGTGCCGTCGGTCTTGCGGGCCACCAGGTCGGTGTAACCGTCGCCGGTCACGTCCGCGCCGACGATCCGGTCGAACCCGCCCCAACCGCTGCCGATCTGCCGCGACGCGCCGCTGCTGTACGGGGCGCCGTCGTCACGAACGATGTTGTTGGAGTACAACAACATCGTTCCGTCTGACTTGACGGAGATCAGGTCGGTGAAGCCGTCACCGGTGACGTCGGCGTTGATGATCCGGTCCGCGCTGCTCCAGCCGCTGCCGATCTGCCGGGACGAGCCGCTGCTGTACGGGACGCCGTTGTCGCGCTCGATGTTGTTCGAGTACAGCCACAGAGTGCCGTCAGTCTTGCGGGCCACCAGATCGTGATAGCCGTCGCCGGTCACGTCGGCGACCCCTGGGTCCTTCACCGGAGCCTGGCCGCCGGTGGTGATGTTGTTGTAGCGGCGGGCGACGTAGTTGCTGGCCGGGTGCGAGTCGATGAGACCGTCCCCGCCGCCGCTGAGCGTCTCGGTGTCGATCTTCACCGGGGTCGATCCGAAGGCGTAGTACTCGAACGTGCCCGTCGACTGGTTGATCCAGCGCTTGAAGAGGATGACGTGCTGGCTCGCCGAGTTCAGGATGTCGCCCGGCTGGAGGTCGCTCTTACTGATCTGCTTCGACACCGTGTACATGTTGTAGGTCGTCTTCGACGTCGAGAGGTGCCAGGCCATCGAGACGAACCCGGAGCAGTCGGTGCGGTAGTTCTTGCCGTTCTCGTCGCGGTAGTAGCCGCCCTGGCTGTAGGGGATGCTGCCGCGATTGTCGTACCAGTACTTGGCGCGGCTGAGCACCTCGGTCGGACTGATCGACCCACCCACGCTGGAGTCGGCGAAGGCTGCCTCGGGACTGCTCGCCAGCACCGTGGCGACGCCCCCGGAGAGGCCGGCGCCGGCGGCGAGTGCCACGCCGAGCGCCATTGTGGTCAGGCGACGAATCGCATTTCGTTGCATGGTGTTCCTTTCGGATTAATTCCGATTTCAAGGCAGGTTTGTCCGTCCGCCGAACGGTATCCGTCGGCGGAGGCGGGAAAATTGAACAGGTGATGCCGTGGTCAGACGATTCGCCACGGGCCGAGCAGTGGGCTGCTGGCGATTGTGCGGTCGACGACGCGGCGCAACGTCACGGCGGCTGCCGTCGGATCGTCGGTGTCCACGAAGGCCAGGATGTCGGCGCTGTCCGGGCCGGCGCGGACTCGAAGGTGTTCGATACCGCTCCCGGCCGTGGCGTTCACGTGGATCAGATTTCGCAGCGTCGCCGGGTCGATGGCGGCCGTCGAGGTGAGCGGGGCGATACGGATGTGCGTCACGATCATCAGGACCACTCCGACGGGTCGACCGGGGGCGGCGAGCCCCAGCCAAATCCCTGGCCTCCGAACTGGCCGGTCGAGGCGTCCTGTGCGGGACCACCCCAGCCGAACCCCTCCGCGAGCGCCGCCATCGCACCCGGTTCCGAGTTCAGGATGATCGCGAGGGCGAGGGCGAGGCCGAGTGCGAGAATGGCGATCGAGGTACGGTAATTGGCATTGATAAAAGTGGTTATGCTCATTGACGTCTCTCCTGTGCTTGGAATGTCGATTCCGGAGGCTCCGTGGTCGTTGTCGCCGCCGTGAGAGAAGCATCGCGGGCCCACGGTGCCCTGTCACCAGGTTCGGCCTGGCGTGACCCCGCCCGGCGGGACCACGCCAGGTGCGGAACGGGTCCACGAGAACGCTCGATACGCGGCAGAATGTCGATTGGTTCTACCGGGGGAGGGGTCATGTTCGACCTGCTGGGACTGTCCGCGCAGCATGAGGCGGTCTATCGCGCCATGCTGCAGTGTCCCGACCTGAACGTCGCCGGCCTGTCCGATCACCTCGGCGTCTCGCCGGGGGAGGTGACGGCGGCACTGGACGTGTTGGCCGACCTCGCACTCGTTCGGCTCGACTCCCTGGGCGATCACGCCCGGCCGGTGCGACCGCAGGCCGGGTTGATGGCGCTCCTGACCAAGGTGGAGGCCGAGGTCGCGGTCCGGCAGCGGCAGGTCGAGGCGACCAAGGCCGCCATCGCCGCCATCGCGACCGCCCACGACGACTACCACCAGGTGGCGGAGGGGCGGTTGCTCGCAGGGGTCGACAGCGTCCGGGACCGGCTTGCCGAGTTGGCCGACACCGCCCGCGCCGAGTGTCTCTCCTTTAGCAGCGGCGGCGCACAGAGCCCGGACACGCTCGAGGCGGAGGCGCCGCTCGACCAGCAGGCTCTGCAGCGGGGTGTCCAGATCCGCAACGTCTATCAGGACAGCTTCCGCAACGACCCCGGCACCCTCGCGCACGCCCGCTGGCTGGCCGGCCTCGGTGGGCAGTCACGCACGACGCCGACGCTGCCGATGCGCATGGTCATCGTCGATCGGGAGGTCGCACTCGTGCCCATCGACCCGGCCAATCCCCGGCAGGGTGCACTGGAACTGCGCAGCCGCGGGATTGTTGCCGGGCTTATCGCGCTCTTCGAGCAGGTGTGGCACGCCGCGACTCCGTTCGGCGAACAGGCGGCGGCCGACGAGCAGGGTCTCACCCGGCAGGAACGCGAGCTGCTGCGGCTGCTCGCCGCGGGGCACACCGACGAGTCGGCGGCCCGCAAGCTCGCAATCTCCCTGCGCAGTGTGCAGCGCATGATGACGTCCCTGACCGAGCGGTTGGGCGCCGCCAGCCGATTCCAGGCCGGCGTGCAGGCGGCCAGCAACGGTTGGGTGTGAGGGGGCGGTACGGCACGGTCGTCGGCTCGGCCGGTAGCGAGATCGGTGACAAAAACCGCCACCGCCGGCGGTCGGTGAGGTGATACCTACCGGAAACGGCGTTGCGTGATCCGCGTAACAGGTCCTCTGCAGACTCACGTGAGTCGATCTTGTAGGGGAGGCGTTCATGAGCGATCAGACGCAGTCGACGGTGAGTCGGCGTGGGTTCCTGCGCGCGGTCGGGATCAGCGGCGGTGCCGGTGCGATGCTCGCCACGATGGGAGCCATGGGTCTTGCACCCAGTGCCGCCGCGTCGGTGACCCCGGCGTTCCGGGCGCCCGAGCCGTCCGACTTCACCCTGACCGGCCGGCCGGGGGCCAGTGTCGTCGTGCTCGGCGGTGGCATCGCGGGGCTCACCACCGCGTACGAGCTGGGCAAGGCGGGCTACCACTGCACGGTCCTGGAGGCGCGGCACCGCGTCGGCGGGCGGAACCTGACCATCCGTGGTGGCGACGTCGAGACCGACCTCGACGGGCACACCCAGCGGGCCGGCTTCTCCGACGGCGTCTACTTCAACGCCGGGCCGGGCCGGATCGCACAGTGGATGCTCACCATGGACTACTGCCGGGAACTCGGCGTACCCATCGAGGTGTTCACCAACCAGAACGCCGACGCCTGGATCTACAACGAGTCCGCCGGGATGACCGAGCCGATCCGGTACCGCACCGCCAAGGCCGACGTGTACGGCTACGTCTCGGAGCTGCTCGCCAAGGCCACCGACCAGGGCGCGCTGGACGCGCGGCTCACCACCGAGGACCGGGACCGGCTGCTGTCGTTCCTGCAGGGCTTCGGCGCGATCGGCGGGCGTGCCAACGACTGGGCGTACGCCGGGACCAACCGTCGCGGCTTCTCCGCGTACCCCGGCGCCGGCAACGACGTGGGGACGCTGCTCGGCGCGCCGCCAGCGCTCTCCGACGTCTTCGCCAGCAACGTGGGCCGGTACTTCTCCTTTGAATTCGGCTACGACCAGGCGATGCTGATGTTCCAGCCGGTGGGCGGCATGGACCAGATCCCGCGTGCCCTCGCCAAGGCCGTGGGCGGGCACCGGATCCGACTCAACGCCGAGGTGACCGGAGTGACCGACCGGGGCGGCCGGGTCGAGGTGACCTATCGGCAGGGCGGCCGGGAGTCGCAGATCGCCGCGGACTACTGCGTGGCGGCGCTGCCGCCGCACCTGATGGCCCGGGTGCCCCACAACCTCGGCGCCGGGGTGACCGCCGCCCTGGCCGACTTCCCGGTCACCGCCGCCGGCAAGATCGGCCTGGAGTACCGCAGCCGCTGGTGGGAGACCGACCAGCGGATCTACGGCGGCATCACGGAGACCGACCTGGACCTGTCGCACATCTGGTACCCGTCCTACGGCTTCCACGGCAAGCGTGGCCTGGTCGTCGGCTACTACAACACCGGGGCGAACGCCAGGGCGTACAGCGGGCTCACCCCCGAGCAGCGCCGGGAGCGCGCGGTCAGCCAGGGGGTGAAGATCCACGGCGACAAGTACCGCAGCGAGCTGGTCACCTCTTACTCCCACGCCTGGGACCGGACCCGCTACATCGAGGGCGCCTGGACCTCGCCCCGCTACGGCACCGCCGGATACAACCTGCTGCTTCAGCCGGCCGGGCGGGTCTACTTCGCCGGGGACTGGCTGAGCCACGAGGTGGCCTGGCAGCACGGGGCGTTCGTGGCTGCCCGTTCGGCGGTGTCGTCGGTGCACCAGCGGGTGATGGCCGGCTGACCGACGGGCCCTCGCGAAGATCCGCACCGCGAAGATCCGCGCGGGCGCGGCGAGGCGGCCCGGGCGGGCGGGGCAGCCGGCTGGGGCGTCGGGGTTCGGGGTGGGTGCGCGAGGATGGGGTCACCCCCGTCCTCAAGGAGCGCCGATGGCCACCGACCTGACCGTGCCGCGTGCCGGCGGCGCCGGGCTCGACGTCGCGCCGATCCAGCGGCGCACCATGCGGCTGCTCTTCACCACCCAGATCATCGGCGGCGTCGGTGTGACCATCGGCATCTCCGTCGGCGCGCTGCTCGCCGCCCGCATCGCCGGCACCGCGGTGGCGGGCGTCGCGCAGAGCGCCGGGGTGGTCGGTGCGGCGCTGCTCGCCGTTCCGGTCACCCGGATCATGGCGCGGCACGGCCGTCGTCCCGGCCTGGTGCTGGCGTACACCGTGGGCGCCGTCGGCGGCGTCCTGGTGGTGGTGGCGGCGGCCACCCGCTCGGTGCCGCTGCTCTTCCTCGGCATGCTGCTCTTCGGCGGTGGCACCGCCGCGAACCTGCAGGCCCGCTACACGGCGGTGGACCTCGCCGAGCCGACCCGTCGAGGGCGTCAGCTCTCGCTGATCGTCTGGGCCACCACCATCGGGGCGGTGGCCGCCCCGAACTTCGCCGCCCTGGCCGACCGGGTCACCACCGGCTGGGGGCTGCCGCCGCTGGCCGGCCCCTTCGCGTTCAGCGCGACGGCATTCGTGCTGGCTTCCGTCGTACTCCTCGGGTTGCTCCGCCCCGACCCGTTGCTCACCGCGCGGCGGCTCGCGGCGGCCGACGCGCCACCGACCGCCGTCGGGCCGCCCGCCGACGCCGCGCCGGCGGCCGGTGGGGCCGGGCCGGCCACCGCGCTGGTCCGTGCGCGCGCGCCGCGCACCGCCGGAATGCGGCTGGCCTGGTCGGTGGTACGCGGACAGCCAGCCGCCCGGCTCGGCATCACCGCCGTGGCGATCGGTCACCTGGTGATGGTGGCGGTGATGGCGATGACCCCGGTCCGGCTCGGTGAGTCGCACGCCGACGCCGACGTGCTGCGGCTGGTCGGGATCGTGTTGAGCCTGCACATCGCCGGCATGTACGCGTTCGCCCCGGTGGTCGGCTGGCTCACCGACCGGCTCGGCCGGCGGGCGGTGATCCTCGGCGGGGTCGGGCTGCTGCTGGCCGCCTGCGCGGTCGCCGGCACCGCCGGGCACCACACGCCCCGGCTCTCGATCGGTCTGGTCCTGCTCGGGCTGGGTTGGTCGGGGACGATGGTGGCCGGCTCGACGCTGCTCTCCGAGTCGGTGTCGGCCGGTGTGCGGCCCAGCGTCCAGGGGTTCTCCGACCTGATCATGGGGTTGGCGGGGGCCAGCGCCGCGGTGCTCAGCGGGTTTGTCATGCAGCTCGCCGGTTATCCGGTGCTCACCCTGCTCGCGGCGGTCGCGACAGTGCCCCTGGTGGCGCTAGCGTTGCGCCCGGTGCCGACGGGGGCACCGGGCGAGGAGGGTTGATCACGTGCGGCTGACCGACTTCTGGGCGCGGTTGGAGGAGGCGTTCGGGCCGGGCTACGCGGCCAGCATCGCCCGCGACCAGGTGCTGTCCCAGCTCGATGGGCGGACCATCGAGCAGGCGCTGTCGTCGGGGGAGCAGACGCACGTGGTGTGGCGGGCGGTCTGCGCCGCGTACCCCGACCGCGTACCCGCTCGACTACGCTGAGCAGCCTTTTCGCCGGTTCCGCGTGTCGCTTGTCGAGTCGTACACCTGTTCGGCTATTGTCCACAGCGGGGTGCTCGTCCACAGCTCGCGGCCCGTCGGCTGGTTTTCTGTCGGACCCAGCGCCTAGCGTGTCCGCGTGACGCGAAGCTCAGCAAAGACGCCGGCGAAGGCAGGGGTGGCAACCATGGCAGCAGGGCCTGACCGGGAGAAGGCACTCGACCTTGCTCTCGCTCAGATTGACAAGCAATTCGGCAAGGGCTCGGTGATGCGGCTGGGTGACCGGCCGGTCGTCCAGACCGCGATCATTCCGACCGGCTCCATCGCGCTCGACGTGGCCCTCGGCATTGGCGGCCTGCCCCGTGGCCGGGTGGTCGAGATCTACGGTCCCGAGTCCAGCGGTAAGACCACGGTGGCACTGCACGCGGTGGCCAACGCCCAGCGCAACGGCGGCATCGCCGCCTTCATCGACGCCGAGCACGCGCTCGACCCGGAGTACGCGAAGGCCCTCGGCGTCGACACCGACGCGATGCTGGTCTCCCAGCCGGACACGGGCGAGCAGGCGCTGGAAATCGCGGACATGCTGATCCGCTCCGGCGCTCTGGACATCATCGTGATCGACTCGGTGGCGGCCCTGGTGCCGCGCGCCGAGATCGAGGGCGAGATGGGCGACAGCCACGTGGGCCTCCAGGCCCGGCTGATGAGCCAGGCACTACGGAAGATCACCGGTGTGCTCAGCAACACCGGCACCACGGCGATCTTCATCAACCAGCTGCGCGAAAAGATCGGCGTGATGTTCGGCAGCCCGGAGACCACCACCGGTGGTCGGGCGCTGAAGTTCTACGCCTCGGTCCGGCTCGACGTGCGACGCATCGAGAGCCTCAAGGACGGCACCGACGTGGTCGGTAACCGCACCCGGGTCAAGGTCGTGAAGAACAAGGTGGCCGCGCCGTTCAAGCAGGCCGAGTTCGACATCATGTACGGCAAGGGCATCTCGCGTGAGGGCTCGCTGATCGACGTCGGCGTGGAGCAGGCGATCATCCGCAAGTCCGGCGCGTGGTACACGTACGACGGCGACCAGCTCGGCCAGGGCAAGGAGAAGGCCCGGGAGTTCCTGAAGGAAAACCCGGACGTGGCCGCCGAGATCGAGAAGAAGATCCTGGAGAAGCTCGGCGTCGGGGTTGGCGCGAGCGACGCCGCCGGTGGCCCGGAGCTGCCGCCGGTCGACTTCTGACCGGTCGCTGACCAGTGGCAGGACGACGCGCCCGTACGGGGCGGGGCTGGGATGCCAGCCCACCCCGTACGGGCGACGCCAGCGATCCTCCCCGCCCTCGCCGGGGTCGCCGTGGGCGCCCCGAGGAGGGCGACACCGTCGAGCCTTCGGCGCCGCCTCGAGACGAGTCGGAGGTGGCTCGCGAGATCTGCCTGCGCCAGCTCGCCGTCCGGCCGCGCACCCGGGCCGAGCTGGCCGACGCGTTGGCCAAGCGGGGCATCTCCGAGCAGGTCTCGGCCGAGGTGCTCGACCGCTACGACGAGGTCGGCATCATCGACGACGCGGCGTTCGCCCGCGCCTGGGTGTCCAGCCGGCACACCGGTCGTGGCCTGGCCCGCCGGGCGCTCGCCAACGAGCTGCGCCGCAAGGGCGTCGACGGCGAGGTGGCCACCGAGGCGCTGGGCGAGCTGGACGAGGAGACCGAGGCGGCAACCGCCCGCGCCCTGGTGGAGCGCAAACTGCGCACCGCCCGGGGTGAGCCCGCCGCGGTCTTCCGCCGCCTGGTCGGGATGCTGGCCCGCAAGGGCTATCCGCCCGGCGTGGCCATCCGCGCGGTGAAGGACGCGCTCGCCGCGCAGAGTGCCGAGGCGGCCGAGTTCGCCGAGCAGATCGACGCCGACGCGCTCGCCGACGCCGAGGGCGATCTGGAGCGCGACAGCCGTCCGCTCGACTGAGTGGCGCGCGATGGGTGCGGTGGGGGTGGCCCGATGTTGAAAGCGTGTCTGAACGGCCAGCGCAGTCGTGCCGCCCATCCGGCCGTGCCGGTGACCCCGACGGAGTTGGCGGCCGACGCGGCCCGCTGTGCCGCGCTGGGCGTCGCGGCCGTGCACGTCCATCCCAGGGACGCGGCCGGCGTCGAGTCACTGCGCCCGGCGGTGATCGCCGATGCGCTGACCGCGATCCGTGCGGCCCGGCCGGGGCTGCCGGTGGGGGTGAGCACCGGAGCCTGGATCGAACCGGATCCGGCCGCCCGGGTGGCCGCCGTCCGATCCTGGCCGGTGCTGCCCGACTTCGCCTCGGTCAACGCGCACGAGCCCGGCGCCGAGGGGGTCGCCGCCGCGCTGCATGAGCGTGGCGTGCTCGTCGAGGTGGGGCTCTGGACACTCGACGCCGTGAAGGCGTACCGGTCCTGGCGGGTGCCGGTCGGACGGATCCTCGTCGAGTGCATGGCGCAGGAGGCGCCGGTCGCGTTGGCCGACGCGGCGCGGATCCTCGCCGCGCTGCCGCCGCCGTCGGCGGCGATGCCCGGCGTGCCACCGCCGTCAGCGGGGATGCCCGCCGTGTCACCGCCGTCAGCGGGGATGCCGGGCGGGTCGCCGCCGTCGACGGGGATGTCGGGCGGGTCGCCGCCGGAGGACGCGGTGGCTCCGCCCGTGCTGCTGCACGCCGAGGGTCCGGCCACCTGGGCGGTACTCGCCGAGGCGGTCAGCCGTGGGCTGCACACCCGAATCGGGCTGGAGGACACGCTCCTGTTGCCCGACGGCGTACCGGCACCGGGCAACGCCGCGTTGGTCACCGCCGCGCTGGCGGCCGGCGCCGGCTGAGCCGCGGACGTCGGCTCAGCGGGGAAGCGCAGGCTCGCCCCGATCAGGTGGTGGCCGGCCCGCCCGCATGTCCGCCGCCAGCCGGTCACGTCGGCAGTCGATCAGGAACTGTCGGTGCTGTCCGGCGTGACGCCGACAATCGACAAGCGGTGCGGCCCGTGCCCGGGCGACTTGTAGAGGGTCGCTGGTGTCACAAAGTCGGCTCGGCGCACGGGCGCCGCCGCCGCTGAACAGGCATGACATCCCGATTCGGGCCGACGGCTCGCCGTGTTTGTCCTTCCGTGTCCGACACGACATCAGCTTTGTGTGACGCTACAACTTCGCTCCGTTCGGGGGGTTTGATCATGAGTCCTTGACCAGACCGCCCTTGGCGACCTAGCCTCGCCATACAGGCTCACATTGCCCGACCAGCGCAGGCTAAGCGCACAACATAGATCTCGTAACAGAACAGCATCACTTTGGCCGACTCCGCGGCCTTTGGCGGCAGTTCCGGACTGGCCGGTCCGGCACTCCGCGACAACTGCACCCGGTCGCCGACGATGCCCGAGGGCACCGCCGGCGGAGAGAGCTATCCACGGCCAGCCGCTCCGGTCGGGCGTCCACAGCCGCAGGAGTGTGCCTCGGGCACAGTCGCTGCGGTCTCGACGTTCAGGGGAGGCGGCCATGGCGGGGCGGCGGCACAGGTTCACCGGTAGACCCAGCGGGGTCCCGGCATGAACGCCCTCGACGTCGTGCTTCTCGCGGCCGTCCTGATCCTCGCGGTGGTCGTGGTCGGGGCGGTGCTGGTCGGCATCCGGACGCTGCGTCGGATGGGCACGGCGCCGGCCCCGGAGGATCCCGCCTTCATCGCGGAGAAGGACCGTCAGGAGCAGTCCCTGGCCGCCCTGCGCAACGCCGCCGACCAGGCGAACAGCACGATCGACGTGGCCAAGTCCGCGGCCTCCGCGGCTCGGGCCGAGGCGGCGGCGGCGAAGGCCGAGGCGAAGGCGGCCCGGGCCGAGGCCCGGCGGGTGCTCGACGACGCCCGCGCCGAGGCGGACACCGTGCTGGAACGGGCGCACAAGCAGGCCGAGGCGGACGCCGACCAGCTGCGCACGGCAGCCCGCCGCAGCGGCGAGCGGGAGGTCGCGGTGCTCGCCGCCACGACCCGGGAGCAGGCCGCGGAGGTGGAGCGCCGGGCGGCCCGGATGGACGAGCGGGAGCGGCTGCACACCGAGGAGGTGGAACGGTTCGCCGAGCGGGAGCGGCAGCTCACTGCGGCGAGCGCCGCCCTCGCGGCCCGGGAGTCCGCGCTCGCCCAGCGCGAGACCGAGCTGGCCGAGGCCGAGGAGCTGCGCCGCCGGGAACTGGAGCGGGTGGCCGGTCTCACCGCCGAGTCGGCCCGGCTGGAGCTGATCGACGCGATCGAGACGTCTGCCAAGCGCGAGGCGGCGCTGCTGGTGCGCGACATCGAGTCCGACGCGCGCAACACCGCCGAGCAGCGGGCCCGACACATCGTGGTGGACGCGATCCAGCGGGTGGCCAGCGAGCAGACCGCCGAGAGCGTGGTCAGCGTCCTGCATCTGCCGGGCGACGAGATGAAGGGCCGCATCATCGGCCGGGAGGGGCGCAACATCCGCGCCTTCGAGTCGGTGACCGGGGTCAACCTGATCATCGATGACACCCCGGAGGCGGTGCTGCTCTCCTGCTTCGACCCGGTCCGCCGGGAGGTCGGCCGGCTCACGCTGGAGAAGCTGGTGCTGGACGGGCGGATCCACCCGCACCGGATCGAGGAGGTCTACGACCTGGCTCGGCAGGAGGTGGAGCAGCTCTGCCTGCGCGCCGCCGAGGACGCCCTGGTCGAGGTCGGCATCACCGAGATCCACCCGGAGCTGGTGACCCTGCTGGGCCGGCTGCGCTACCGCACCTCGTACGGGCAGAACGTGCTCAAGCACCTGGTCGAGACCGCGCACATCGCCGGCATCATGGCCGCCGAGCTGCGGCTGGACGTGCCCACCATCAAGCGGTCGGCGTTCCTGCACGACATCGGCAAGGCGCTCACCCACGAGGTCGAGGGCAGCCACGCCATCATCGGCGCCGACCTGGCCCGCAAGTACGGCGAGCACGAGGACGTGGTGCACGCCATCGAGGCGCACCACAACGAGGTGCCGCCGCAGACCATCGAGGCCGTGCTCACCCAGGCCTCCGACGCCTGTTCCGGCGGTCGGCCGGGCGCGCGTCGGGAGAGCTTGGAGGCGTACGTCAAGCGCCTGGAGCGGATCGAGGAGATCGCGGCCGGGAAGCTCGGCGTGGACAAGGTCTTCGCCATGCAGGCCGGCCGGGAGATCCGGGTGATGGTCAAGCCCGACGACGTGGACGACATCGGGGCGGCCGTGCTGGCCCGCGACGTGGCCAAGCAGATCGAGGAGGAGCTGACCTACCCGGGTCAGATCCGGGTCACCGTGGTCCGCGAGTCCCGGGTCACCGAGATCGCCCGCTAGTCCAAACAGCAGAAGGGCCAGCCCGGACGCCGGGCTGGCCCGTCTGGTTTAGAGCTGGGCGTCAGGAGCCTCCGCCCGCACCCGCGGCCAGAGACGATCGGGAGA